>CAYMGN010000024.1:10223-16681 GCA_964389995.1 uncultured Candidatus Peribacteria bacterium
CGTCGGTCCCGGAAAGCTAGCCTGAGCCCGGCAAAATTCCGTACCCGCCTCTCTCTGACAAAATGCTGGCGCCTGATCCAGGTAATAAGTGCTCCAATCATCCCGATACCCAAACCCAATCAAAGTTTCATATCCCAAAAGCTGCAAAATTACCCCTAAAGTCAAAACCACCGCACCCGTAGCCAAAATCCCTTTCACCATTAGCGTCAAATCCTCCTTACGCCAGGTCTTCACCAAAATCAACCACGCAAACAACAGAGCAAAAAAACTAAACTCCGCCCTCGCACCCCAGACAAACTGCTCGATCAACTCCCGCTCATAAAAAAAGCCACTAATCACCACCCCGGTCACTCCAAAGGCAATAATCAACCACTCAATTTTTTCCAGTTTTTCCTTTTTAAAAAGCCATTGATATCCCGCCATCAGCACCAAGAGCAATATCACCACTTCCTTCCAGGATTTGATCAACAAACTCACCACCCCTACATCATTTAATCCCATCTTATAGAGCAAAACCGTACTAAAAAAAGCATGAAAAGGCGTGAGCACTATCAATAGCAAGCTCAACCAAAAACTACCTCTTTTAATTATCTTTTCCATAGTTCCAAATTACCTCAAACCTTTGTTTTAGGCAATTTATTGCGGCAATTCCCTCACGAAACTGCCATTATCGTAGAGTAGATTCCAGCTATAGGTGCCGCAGTATTCGATGGGCTCAGCTTCTGATTCTCTATTTTGTTGTCTACAAGGCAATTGGTAGCTCTCCACCATCCCATTGTCAGAAAAAATCACTTCCGACCTCACCAAGTTTTCTACATCATCAGCTGCCAATCCCGTCGGTAAAGCAAAAGTATTGATTTCCGGAATCGTCATTTTTTGAAATTTTCCCTCTTTAAATCCCCAAACACCAAAGTCACCATACCCTTGAGCACGATAAGGGGCATAATAAAAATAAAGCTCTTTTTTCTCATCATTGTCAAAATTAACCACTTCAAAGTCTCTCAAGCTCTCCACCAAAGTATGGTTGTCATTATTGAAACTACGCTCTAGCATCACCACCCAGTCTCTTTGCTGTCTTTTCAGTACTCGTAGGTATTGTTTCGTCCTTGTTTGGTCCCCATCAAATTTTTCTTCGTTCTTAAAAGCCAAGACCTGTTCGTTTTCTCCATCCCCGTCCATGTCCAGTTGGATATTCGTCACTTCTTCAGCGGAAGCAGGCGCGTACTTTTCAGGATTGAAGGTCCCCAGTTCTTCTTCATTTTGATCACCGATATTACTACATGCACTGATCGCTAAGACAATCACTGTAAAGGCCATCATCAATCTCATTTCTTTAAAATTTTGCATCTTATTTCTTTATATGAACAAAATAGAATGCACTATACAAAACTACTTCGCCAATTGCAAGATCAAATTTACGATCTCCTTTCTACCGTTTTTTACCTTGGCGTCGGGGTTTATTTCATGCTCGATCGCTAAGTCTAACGCTTTTACAAAATCCTCATTTTTTATTTCTCCCGAAAGTACCGACCAACCGAAGTTTTTGGCATAAATCTGCGCATTATCGATCTGATCTCCACGGCTTACCTCAGCGCTCAAGGGGATAATTATCGCTTTTTTACCCAGTGAACCAATCTCCGCTAAACTATTTGCTCCCGCTCGTGACACTACTAATGCCGCTGCGGCATAAACATCAAAAAGCTCTTTCCCCAAAAATTCAAATTGTTTATATCCCTTATGATGCAGCCCCATTTCCAAATTACCCTTCCCCACAACATGTACGATTTGATAGCGCTTTACCAACTCCTCCAGATTATCCCGCACCAGATTATTAATTTGTATTGCGCCACTACTGCCACCCATCACCAAGACAATCGGCCGAAATCGATCAAATCCAAGCATTTTTTTGCCCTTTTCCGCATCCCCTTCCTCCAATTCCTTCCTCACCGGATTGCCTGTCACCACCACTTTTTTTTGCAAACCTCCACTCAAAAACTTCACACTTTCATCAAAACTCAAACAAATCCGCCGCGCAAACCGAAAGGAAATCTTATTCGCCAGCCCCGGCCTCAAATCCGATTCATGCACAACCACCGGGATCCGCAACAGCGCGGCCGCAATATTAACCGGCACACTGACAAAACCGCCCTTACTAAAAACCACCTGCGGCCGAAACCGCCTCAATTCCTTCCAAGCCTGCCAAATCCCCACCGGCACCTTAAAAGCATCCTTCACATTTTGCCAAGAAAGATAGCGCCGTAACTTCCCGCAAGACACCCCCACATAACGCAGACCAAACTTTTCCACCATTGCTTTTTCCATCCCCGTCTTCGAACCAATATAGAGCAAATCACAGTCCACTCCTTGCCCTCTAAGCTCTTCGATAACGGCGAAGTTTGGCACTACGTGGCCTCCGGTGCCTCCTCCTGTTAATACTGCGCGAATCATACGGATTACGTTCAGAAATATGTAATAAAATACCGATTGCTATCAAACAAGATACCAGAGAACTCCCTCCATAACTAACAAAAGGCAGCGTAATCCCCGTCACCGGAAACAGCGCCGTATTCACCGCAATATTGATAAATGCCTGCACCACTATCCACGTAGTAATCCCCGTTGCCATCAACATCTCAAACGAACTCTGAGCATCCTGAGCAATCTGATATCCCCGCACCGCAATAATAAAATACGCCAGCACCACCAGCACAATCCGGATAAAGCCCAACTCCTCAGCCGAAGCCGCAAAAATAAAGTCATCCGACGCTTGCGGCAACCACAAATTCTTCTGCACTCCTTGCGTCAATCCCTTCCCAAAAAATCCGCCACTACCCACCGCAATATTAGCCTGCCGCGACTGCCAACAATCATCCTGGATACAAGATTCATCAATATTCACAAAAGCAGAAAAACGATCCCGCACATGATCCACACTGGCAATAATAATAATCGAACTCACCAGCGCAATCGCAAATCCCAGAGCCATATGCTTGATTTTTGCCCCGGCCACAAAATACATCGCCACCGCAATCATCGCCAAAACCACCGTCGAACCATAGTCATTTTGCAAAATCACCGGCAAAATCATCATCCCCGAAATCACTGCAAAAGGGATAAATCCATCCTCAAAACTCGAAATCGAAGCCCCCTTCTTGGTAAACCAATACGCCAGATATATAATCATCGATAACTTCGCAAACTCCGAGGGCTGGATCGACGTATTAAAAAGCGTCACCCAACTGGTAGCAATCGTCCCATGATCCTGCCCCACAAAAAATACCAGCAGCAAAATCACCGCCGTCGCCCCAAACATCAGCGGAGAAATCTTCCGCCACAACTTGATCGGCAATTTAAAAGCAACATAAAAAGCCAAAAGCCCCACCAACATCCGCGAAAAATGCTTTTTAAAAAGCAAATAACAATCCACTACATCGTCAGCACAACTCGGATAGGCAATACCCTGCGCCGAAAGCTCAATCGACTTTGGCACACCAATACTGGTAATCATAATCAGTCCAAAAACCAATAATCCGGCTACAGTAACCGCCAAAACGCTATCAAATTTGAAGTCCAGTTTTATCTGCATATACTTATTTCTTGGGTTCACAAGGCCCAAAAATTTTACTAGAGTTAAGAAGGTTTGTCGAATTTCGAGCCAAATTGCCAAAAAACTGCTAAAATTCACACCATGAATAAAGACATGTCCAAAATCGCCTTTTACTCCCTGATATTTTTTCTCCTCGATCAGCTGAGCAAGGCCTGGATTATCGCCAATATCAAGGGTAATAGCCTCACACTCATCCCCGATGTGGTCAAGTTTCATTACAGTCGTAACTTTGGTGTAGCTTTTAGTATTCCCGTTCCGTTTATTCTCCTCATTATTCTCAATATCGTTCTCCTCGGCGTAATCATCATTTTTTCCCGCCAGGAACTAAAAACCGAAAAAACAATCACCCAAATCATCCTTGCCCTAATCATTGGTGGCGGCATCGGCAATCTCTTTGATCGCTTTGTTCACGGCTTCGTCGTCGATTTTATTTCCATCTGGCGCTACCCCATTTTTAATATCGCTGACATCTTTATCACCTCCGGCGTCTTGCTCATGCTCATGTTTTATAGTAAAATAAATAGAACAGCTCAAAAACCAAAAAATGAAAAACCAAGAGCAAAATCCAAATCCCAGCGCAAATCCCGCTCCAAATCCCGAAAATAACCCTCCGGAAACAGTAACGGAAGAAAGCGCGGAAGCCCTTTTAGGTCCGCCTAAAATGACTTTTATCGATGCTCTACTCAAGGTAGTGGTCACCGGTGTCGGTGGTGCCATCGGCAGTATCCTCATCCTCTTGATCACCCTCCTGGTCGGCTCCATCCTCACCAATCTCTCTGCCTACCAAACCGAAGTCGAGGTCAACACCATCTCTATCTTTATCCTCATGGTTACCGTCTTTGTCTCCGCTTTAGTCAGTAACATTGCCAGTATTTTTATGATCGGCCTCAACGAGCGCGATCGCTACAAACGCTTGGCCTCATCTATTACCCAGACATTCCTTGCCAACGTGATGATCTTTTTACTGCTTGTACCGGTTTATTTTATCGCCACCGCGGTTGACATCACTTTAGTTTACTACGTCACCGCCTTTCACGTCATTATTTCCGCCCAAACTTCCGCCTTGATTTTAGAAATTGTCTCCAATTATCGCCATTCTCTCATCGGACTTTACGGCATCATCCTTGCTATCCTCATTGCAGCCTCAATTTTATTGGGCCTCGTCGCTCTAGAATTAGACCTCACCATCCTCTTCCTCGCCTTGCTCCCGGTCGTCTGGCTCTCCATCGGCCTCATGCAAAGCCTCGTTACCATGGTTTACGGCGGACTGGCCCGCATCTACGACAAGGATTTCCTCTCCACTCAAACCCTCTACGGCCGCGACTACGGCAAAGAAGTCGAAAACACCGAACTCCCCGAAGAAGAATTCAAAGCCGACAACGAAGCCGGCACCGACTTTCTCAAAAAGCTCTAGTTTTCTATCCCCAGTCCCACCATCAAAGCTTCATACATCTGCCGACTGGGAGCAACCATTTCCGTCCAGATGCTAAATTGCTCTAATGCTTGGTAGTAAAGCATTTTTTCTCCGGTGATAATCTCACAATCCTCTTGTTCAGCCATGGCCAATAGGGGAGTGATCAAGGGATCAGGAAAGTTTTCAAGCCCGTTATTATAACTAATATCCATCACCACATCAAACTCCTTCAAAAATTCTTCATCACAAAAGTCCGGCAATTCCTCTTCGGTAATATCCCTATTATGCAGCCAAAAAGAAGTAGTATTGATCAAAATATCTCCCGTATACCAATTATCCCAATCCTCACTATGGATTTCACTGGGAAATTTTTCCGCAAACTCCATCGCAATCGCATCTCCCTTAGATTTAGTACGGTTTTTTATCCACACGTGGGCTCCCTCATGCAGTAAACCATAGGCAACCGCCCGTGCCGAACCTCCTGCTCCTAACACCACAACAATCTTATCCTTCAAGGAATCCACCTTACTTAAAAGCGCCCGATTAGAACCAATAAAGTCAGTATTAAAACCAAAGAGTTTACCATCACGACTGAGCACAGTATTGACGGCCCCGATATTGAGAGCGTTCTCATCGATTTCATCCAGATACTTCATCACTGATTGCTTATGAGGCAGCGACACCGACAATCCCATAATCGGATCATGACGCACTTGATTCATGAAAGGCTCGAGGTTTTCCGGAGCCACATCAAAAAAGTCATACTGCGCGTCCATATTTTTGACCTTAAAGGCCGTGTTGTGCATCACCGGCGACAAAGAATGCTTAGCCGGATGAGCTAAAATACCGTATCTCTTGGTCATTTAATTTTCGTTTTAAACTTATTTCTTCGGATAGAATTCTTTAAAAGTTTCCATCGCTCGCAAAGCCTCAATCGGCACCATCCAAATCGTAGTGTTCGACTGGTCAGAAGAAAGATCATTGATCGACTGCAAAGTCCGCAAATGCAAGGCTCCCGGAGCTTCATTAAGTGTTCGTGCTGCTTGCGCTAGATTATTGGAAGCAATTACTTCTCCCTCCGCCTTGATAATTACCGCTCTTCTTTCACGTTCCGCCTCCGCTTCTTTCGCCATTGTTCTCTTCATATCTTGAGGTAGGACTACGTCTTTTAATTCTACTGATTCCACCTGGATACCCCAAGGATCGGTAGCTTTATCCACAACTTGCTTAATCTTAGTGGCTATTTCATCTCTATTTTTTAGTAGATTATCCAGTGAGACTTCACCGACCATATTACGCATAGTAGTTTGCGCCAATTGACTGATAGCCCAGTAGAAGTTTTCCACCTCCAAAATAGCTTTTGAAGCGTCAGATACCTTATAGTAAATCACAGCATTGATTCTAATCGAAATGTTATCCTCAGTAATCGCTTCCTGA
>CAYMGN010000025.1:0-7353 GCA_964389995.1 uncultured Candidatus Peribacteria bacterium
AGAATGGTTAAAACAAACTTTTCAGCCTATTAAGCAAAATATCATGAAGTTTGATTGCTCTTGGAAGTAGAAGAATGGTTAAAACTACCGCTGACCGACGTTGCGGTGTCCGCAGGAGGTTTGATTGCTCTTGGAAGTAGAAGAATGGTTAAAACATCTATTGGAATGACTCCGATGTTTAGAATTAAAGTTTGATTGCTCTTGGAAGTAGAAGAATGGTTAAAACGAGGTGTTGTCTTTACTCATTTGTGATTGTGGTGTTTGATTGCTCTTGGAAGTAGAAGAATGGTTAAAACAAAAAGAACCTACAACACCCTATCTCCGCAGGTGTTTGATTGCTCTTGGAAGTAGAAGAATGGTTAAAACTGGAGAGCACAGATATCCTCCTGCACGGCCGCCAAGGTTTGATTGCTCTTGGAAGTAGAAGAATGGTTAAAACCTTTACGCTCAGTCTCAAAATGATAAGTTGCTTTAGTTTGATTGCTCTTGGAAGTAGAAGAATGGTTAAAACAGGTCTGCCAAGAGCTCGGCCGTGAAATCAAAATCGGTTTGATTGCTCTTGGAAGTAGAAGAATGGTTAAAACTGTATTTGGTGAATTTCCCCAAACACCAGAAAAGGTTTGATTGCTCTTGGAAGTAGAAGAATGGTTAAAACTCTTATTGGTAGCTAGAGTAAGCTATTTTGTTGTCAAAGGGCGAAGTATGATTAATTTTGATTCGAAGTTGGTACATTGTTTTATACTGATTATTTGACTTACAAACCTATTTTTTGGGTAAATCCCTGAAATTCTCTTTATTAAGCTCTTTTCTCGTTTTTTTGAGATTAATTGTTTCCTGAACCTTTAGGTTTGTTTCATGTTTATTTTATCATTTTTGTTCATAGTTTCAAAGTATGATGCCACTTTTACTTATAAAGTCTTCTGATCCATATCTTTTGTTTTTGCTAAGACATGTAGCACAGATGGGGATGTACATGATTGAGTATTTGTTGTTTAGATAATCTTTGTTTTTGAGTTTGTGGAATAGTTCTGTTTTTTCAGCTTTTGTGAGATTGAATTCGAAGAGTGAATACTGTATGCGTGTGCCAAAATTTTCTAGTATTTTTGCTAGTTTAGTTCTTTTTTTATTATTGCTAAGATCGTAGCTAATTAAGAAGCGCATATGGCTTGTAGTTAGGGATTTCTCCGAGTAAGAACTTGCTAAAAAGTCTTATTTGTCTTTCTATGATTTCTAAGCGGCTTACAGGTGTTGCAAATAATGGTGATTCTATTTTTTCTTGTTTAATGTGTTTATTCCATTTTTCAATAAACTTTTTGTACCCTAGGGGGGTTAATCTGTAGGAAATTGCGTCGTTTAATTTTTTGAAATGATCCGGGGTAAATTCTTTGCGATTAAATAGTGTCCAGATGAATTTATCGATGATGGTTGAGCGCCATTCTTCCATTAAATCACACACTAAAGATGGACGGCCATAATAAGTTTGGTGTAGATATCCCATGTATGGGTCTAAACCTATTATGTTGCAGATATTATGGATTGATTTAGATAAAAAGCTATAGCCCAGACTGAGTAGGGCGTTCACTTCATCTTTGGGTGGTCTTTTTGATCTGTTTGTAAATGTGAAATCATTGTTTTTGAGATTTGATCCTAAGTATTGATAGTATTTTTTTGCAAAGCTACCTTCAACGCCCATAAGTTCTTCTATCGATTTTAGTTTTTCTATTGATGGAATTTCCAGTTTTTGTCCCTTACGAAAATTGGCTATTGTTTGTTTCTGTGCTTCAAATTTGCCAATAAGAATGGTTTTAGCAATTTCAAGTGAGTTGTTGCGAGCTGAATATTGTGCTTCTCGTAGATATATGTTTTTTCCTGGATCATATGTAAGGCTGCCAAAATACTTACCACTGTAACTAATGACATGAATATTAATGTTTGCCGTGGCGCAATTTTTTAAGAGACTAGGGGTTAAATGGTATTTGTAGTCGCAAATTATATCTCTAATGTGGTTGAGAGGGATTGTGGTTACTTTTTTATCATTTTGGTATATCGAGAGGTTTTTACCGTATTTCTTTAATTTAGTATTGTTACTTGTGAGATAAATTGTTTTTTCTGTTGTAAGGTCTTTCATGACACGTTTGGTAAGCAATATGGATAAAAAGAACATCCATTGCATTTGTCTTGTTCGTTGATTTTTGGAAATGCTCTAATTCCCTTTTTGAGTTTTTGATTTACTGTTTTTATTAATTCTATGCTTTGGTTGCGTAATTGTTTTGTAAATTTGTAATACACTCTTTGATTACTGCCAAAAAAATATGTTGCTAATTTTTTGATGGTGGTGTTTTTCATTTCTTCCAAACAAAGCGCCTGTAGTGCCAATTGCATTTTGATGAATTTCGATTCACGTATTTTTCCTCTTTTACATTCCATAGGAAATATTTCATTTGTTTCATTTTTGATGACTATTATATCGCCCTTTCCATAGATTTGATGTTTGTGGGAGTAGAGATTCATTGAGCTGAAATGCTGTTCTTTGTGCTCCCATTTTTTTAAAAAAGCTAGTTTTTTTTCATGTAATCCTCTACCATCTTGCATGTAGTGGTTATTATCATCATGTTTTGAGTATGCACTTGAAAAAAAGTAAAAAGCAGCTCTTGGACAATATGAGTGTTCAGCCACGTAAAAAATTGGAAGCATCTTTAATTCTTTAAAGACGCTTATTTTAATGCTTTTTTAATTTTTGTCAAGTATGAGTGTAAATAAATATGATTTTGCTGGTTATAACGTACACTTCAGAAGATTAAAGGATATTAATGGTCAAGCTTCATTTTTTCGTACACATAAGTACAAATTTGCTGTCGAGGATGCAACTATTGATTCATTGGGCGATGCTATAAGTGAAGTGTCCAGTGTGGTGGATTCAACTACTGAGGGGTCTTTGCTATGGTTTTTGACTCAAATGTTAGGTTTGGGTTTTTGTGTGGCACAAAGTCCGGAATATAAAAGAAATATTTTGCGAGAACTGGATGATGGTTATGAATCAAGCTTTGAATTACAATTGATTGATATTTTGAGTTCATTGCCTAAAGCAAAATCCAAGCTTGTTAAGAATCCCAGTAAGTTAGTAGATTATCTCCTAAAAGGAAAGAGAAATAGTGTTGAACAATTAGATAGATTTGAATCCGGTGAGAGTAAGATATTGCCTACGTTTATTGCAGATTTTTTGGAAATATTTGAAGTTGAATATGTGGATTTGGATCAGCATGTTATTGTTAATAACTTGGTAATGGAAATCGTGCAAGATTGTAAGAAAAATGGTAATCGCGGGATGCAAAATAGAATTAAGAAAATCTTAGAAGAATTTTTTGATACAAGTTTTAATTTTGGATCAGATAAAACTACTTTTTTCTTTAATCCATTGATGTTGGGTCAAGTAGATTTAAAAATTTCAGAATATAGCATTTACGATGTACTTTTTAAGAACATTATTCCAACTGCCAATTTTTTGTCTTCTGAATATGATAGTAAAGAATTAATGGGAACTGCAAATAATCAGGTAGGTTTAAGCAATTTTTTAAATGCTAGTGTGGGAGCTTTATCCGTTTTTAGACGGGGTTTGGATTCAACTAAAGAATTAATTAGAAAACAGAATCCAAAATTATTTGATAATAATTTAGAGCTTCTTGATAATCTAGCTTCAAGGGTAGTTAGTTTGGTTGACAAATTGCCAGAAGCGAAAAAATCAGATTATTTGATGCATAGTTGGTATAAGTATCGAAATTTAATTGGTGGTAGATTGGAAGGTTGGACTACTAGTTTTTTGAAAAGGATCGACGAATATGAAAGCTATCTTTCCGATACAGTTTCACGAAAAAGAGTTGAACAATTTTGGTCTTTACCTGATGAGTTGGTTAATTGGTTGTTTGAATGGGATGGAGATGAAAAAGGCTTTAGGCTTAGCCAAGATATTTTATCAAGCAAAAAAGTATTTGATAATGTTGATTTTTTAGATGAATATTTGAGAGAAAAGTTATTTTCATCTGATGTTGATGAAGTAAATGGAGAGGTTAAGGGGTGGACATGGAATAAAAAGTATGGTCTTGGAAAAGATGTTTATGACTATTTTAACGCGCAGAAAAATAATCATAGAGAACTTTTTAAAGTTTTGGAAGAGGGGATTCCGGTTGATATTTGGCCAATGAAAGTTAAACGTGATTTTGATTTATTGAAGGAGTTACGTCCAAAAGCTGTAAAATTATTAAGAGGTGAAGATACTTCGGATAATTTGGGTGAATTGCTGAATAGGTATGTAACTTATTTACAGTCTGTCAGGGAATATTTAGCTAGATTGTCTAATGAGGGAATACCTAAAGATATATATGTTAAGGGAATCAAAAAAAGTATCGGTTTAAAAAATACGGACTATGTGATTAATGAAGAATTAGTTATGACCAAAAAGAAAGGAGTGGTTGTTGATAATGAAAATGTGAATATAATTGGTTTTTTAAAGAAAAGCTATGTTCCTAAGGAGTTACAGCGTTATCCTCGTTTTATTGGGGAAGCTAAAAAGAATCCAAAAGAGGAAATTGAAGGAGCAAGAAGGAAGTTATTGTCATATGCTGTTGCCGGCCAGGAATTGTGTCAAAAAGTATTTGAGAACAGCTCTAAAGATCAAAAGTTTTCACAGATATGGGTAGATTATTTGTTTGAAAGTTCTTTAGAGTCTTTACGTAAAATTGGTACAAAAATGCGGAATTCGAGTTTTATTTTAGGTTTTTTACGAAAATTTATTGATGAAAGAAACTTATCTGATATGCAAAATAATTTATTGAGGGAGCAGAAATTGGAGAGTTTGCGTTTTTATCTTTCAGGTTATGAATATGGAGACTGGGAAAAATTACCTGTTAAAGATATTGGATTTGAAGATTTTGTAGGCAAATTTGTGCAGTATTTTGCTGTAGGTAAGCCTGTTAATCAATTAAAAACTGAGAAAGATTTTGAACAATATTTTGAATTTTCCTCAAGAAGAGGTGCGGGGAAAAATACTGTTTTGAGAGGTGAATTGTTAAAATTTTATTGGTCATTACTTTTAAAAAAGTTACCCAACGATGTTCGAATGGTTGCAATGGATGAAGATAATCTATCTGTTTTGAAGGAGAATAAATTGTGGGATTTGATAAATGATACAGAAGTTAAAAGGTCTGATTTGCAAAGGTTTGTACAAGCTGGTATAGGGGCTGATGTTAGGGCTAAAATAACTATTTTGTCTCGAAATAAGTTTGTAGAGAGGTCTGTCTTACAAATTGAGAATGGGGGACAAAACTGTTTGAGATATGTACCTATTGAATGGGGTGATTTTTCTCATTTGGATAAGAGGAGCACAAAAAAAATAAAGCACAAATTGAAAGCTAATAAGAGATTAGATAATATTGGTTTTTCTGAGAAAGCTTTAAATATCTTGAAAAAGAAGGGCTTAGAAGGGCCTGAAAAATTATCAAACATTGCTATAGCTGAATGGATTTGGGAACAAAAAATAGATAGAGATTTGATACGAGTTTTGGGAGAGATGCCTCATAGATGGGAAGTTGTTCTTTTGATGAAAGAAATGTTGCCAGGAAGTCCAACTATAGAAACCGGTTTATTTTTTGATAAATCTAGTGAAAAAAAACTGATTGTATTAAATACCAGGCTTAGTAAGGAGATTTATGCTTATAATTTTCCTATTGAGACTTCGGTTGTTCAAAAACAGTTTTTGGAAAGATTTTTGTGGGGAGATAAAGAAGATAATTTGAATATCGCTTGGCAAGGTAGTTCTTTAATCATGGAGAAAAACGTGTTAGTCAATTGGAATGATGATAAGGCTTCTTTTGATGTTGAAGGTGTAGACTTTTATTTGGCTATACCTTTTCAAATTTCAAAAGAAGGTAAAAAGAAAAAGAATCAAAAGTATCGCAATACAGATAGTTTACTTGGTATAGACTTAGGTGAATATGGTTTTGGTTGGGCCGTCTTTGATGAGGATTCCGAAGAATTTGTTAAAAGTGGATTTACCCAAATATCTTTGTTAGCAAAGTTGCGAGATGAGGCGGCTAGTTGGAAAGATACTCAAGCTAGAGGTGTGTTTGGTAGTCCACAAACTTATTTGGCAGAGTTGAGGGAGCAGGCTACTGGGCAAATTCGTAATCAAATTCATGCCTTAGCACTAAAATATAATGCAAAACCAATTTACGAAGATTCTGTGGATGCTTTTGAAAGTGGTGGACAGAGAATATCTAAATTGTATAAGACTTTAAAGGTTTCAGATGTGATAAAGGGTGGGTCTACTGAGGCTGATAAGCAAGTTAGGAGACATGTTTGGGGCGTTGATTTTATTAATACCGGAGCGGAAATTGGTGCGAGTAAGACTTCTCAAACTTGTAGAAAATGTGGTCGTTGTGCTACTTCAGATCTATATAGTTTAGAAGGAAAAATGAAAGTTAAGGATGGCAAGATAAATAATTTAAATATTAAAGTTACCTTGGATGATGGTGAACATGATCGGAAATTTGTAATGTTAAATATTAAAAAGAATCAAAGAGCGGAAGGTAAGTCAGGTGAAGGTTCTCAATCAGTTTTTAGATGCCAGTATTTAGATTGCGAAAATGAGACACATGCTGATGAGCAAGCAGCAAGGAATATAGCTTTGAAATATTTCTTAAAACAAAATGCAGATGAGCAAGGCTTTGTAGTTGAACCTCCGGAAAAATATAGAACTAAATCTGGATACTTCTCTTCTTTGAAGTACTTTTTGGAAGAAAGTAAAAAAAGCTGGAAGGAGACAGAACCAAAATAAATTTGAAATTGCTTACATTTGATAGTAATATTTTCTTGATAGTCATTTTACATTTTGTTTGATGGCCGTCATCTTTTCACAAGAAAAGGTGTAAATGTTTTCTTGTGTAGAAGAATGGTTAAAAACAGAGACATTACTAGTATGTCTCTGTTTTTTTTATTTCCCTGGAGCCACCAAGCGGAATTGAACCGCTGACCTCACCCTTACCATGGGTGCGCTCTACCAACTGAGCTATGGTGGCTTGGAGGTGTTAGCTTGGTCATTTTAGCGAGCTGGGTGGGGGGATGCAAGGGTTTGTTATTAGGGCGCCTTTTGCACTTCGACCTATTTAATGGTATAATAATAAGTTAATAACTTAAGTCTCAATGAGCAATTCCAACCCCGACAAATTTGACTTTCGAGTGCTGGAAAAATTGCGGATGTCTAATGTGATGAAGTGGTATGCCTTTATGAATGTGATTGCCGCTTTGACTTCGATTAAGGGGGTGGCCGATCATGTGCGCAAGGACGTCAATCAAACTACT
>CAYMGN010000025.1:7365-16391 GCA_964389995.1 uncultured Candidatus Peribacteria bacterium
GATCCGCTGCCCAGTCTGGAAGTGCAGCTGGCAGAGGCTTTGGATGAGTTAGAAAAGCATGAGAAAAACTTGTCTCCGGATGATGAAATCGTGAGGCAAGAGGAGATTGAAGTGGAAAAAGTGGAATTAGAAGAAAAAGCTGAGGAAAAAATCGAGGAGACGGAGTCTGAAGAAGTCCTTGATACCGAACCTGAACCGGAGCCTGCCCCCGATCTTGACGAGCAATTAAGGCAGGATCAATTAGCTGAAGTAGAGCATCTGCAGGATATATACGATGATTTAGAAAAAGTGGAGAAGGCATCAGCGACTATTGAGTTAGATGCTGAACAAAAAGAGCAAATCCTCTCTTTGAGAGCAGGTCTGCGCGGGAAAGATCTTTCTGATCCCAAGGTGATTAGTAGCTCAATTTTGGAGGATGCCGTGGTGCGTGAGGGGCTTTCATCTGTAGAAGTTGAGGAGATGAGGGGGGAGCTTAAAAGGCGCAGTGGCTTGATTTCCGGTTTGATCGACGAGGAATTCGAAGAATACCTCAAAGAGCTCCATGAAATTCAAGGTGATTATAATAAAGATGCTCTTTACCTGAAGGAGATTTTGGACAGTGAAAATCCCTTTGGTGATTGTGAAATGCGGGCTGGTTCCCAGGTTTTGCAGTTGCTCCATGATGGTGTCAATCCGGAGGATATATTTATCCAAACATTTAATGAAAGTATTGCCGCTGGCAAGCTCTCCAATATTGGTCATCAACGTGTAGTTGTGCGGCGGGACGGTAAATATCATGCGGTTGAAGGGGGGCGCGTTTTTCTCGATGTGCCGGGGACTTTGCTCGTTTCTTTACCGGAGGCGATGAAAGAATCCAGTGGTCAGGGGAGAGCAAAAGTCCATGCCTATACGCCATTCAAGTCCGATTTTGAGACTCACGTGCCGGATTTGGAGCAGGCGGATGTTGATTTGCACAATTGGGATATCGATGCCAGTTTTTATTCCATACGGCCTTATGTTGCAGGTGAGGATGAGGAGGTTGCTGGGGTTGAGGAAAGGCGGTCTAGGTCTGATTCACAAATTCCAACAGAGCAATTTGAGTCTCAGGCAGATGAAGAGCTTAAAGCTAAGGCTCTAGATGCTTACAACAAATTTAACAGTTCATTGATCAAAATGCGTGATTATAAAGAATTAGGTGATGAAGAAAAATTTCAGGAGGCGAAAGTGCAGGCGGTTTTGTATCAAAATATTATGGTGTTTCTGAAAAAGCGATTAGAAAATGATGACTATTTTATCGTGAATCCAAGGCTTTATCATGATGAAAGTAGTTCTGATTTTGATAACTTTTTTGCATTATCAGTGGATGGTGATCAGTTTATGCGTTTTTTTGATGATCCGCAGTTTCTGGAGATTTTTGATGTTGCCAGGAGATCGGGCAAAAAGCTGAAATTAGTTTTACCGCCATTTAGTGATCACAATTTCGAAAAAGTTTTGACTCATTTAGAGGGTATCACTCTTAATGAAGCTCATTTTCGATCTATAAGTAAAAAACAGTCCCAATTGCTTGCAGAGGCGCACTTAGCATTTGATTTCAATGATGTGTCTCTTTTAGATGATTTAGTTGAACGGAATTTTATTTCTACGAACCGGAGCTTGGTGCTCAATTTAAGGAATCGCTAGCCGATCTTGTCAGATTTGAATTTGAGTTGCCAACTAGTGCGGCAGTCGATCCTAATGTAACGAGCCGGACTTTGCGTTGGGTAAAAGATGGTGAGGTGGTTCCAATCCAAGACGGGCCAGATTTTTATAAAATGTTGTCACGGCGCTTGAAGGATGACTGGTGCGATCAAGATGGGAAATGTGATGTAAGGTCACAAGATCAATTGCTTTTGAGCCCGGGGGAGGAATGGAATGATTTTAAATTTGTGGAAGGTTCTGAGCTTCAGCATGAAGTGCATTTGGATGCGTTGGAGAGCTTGGTGAGTGAGATGGATCAGGGGAAATTAGATTTACAGAACTTTAAATTTGACTGGGATGTGCCGCTTGCCGATGTCGAGGATTTGGCCTTTGCTATCAAATATTTGGAATTAATTGATCGTCTTAATCAAATCTATCTAAGAAATAATGGCGAAGCACTTGAGGTGAAAGTTGTGGAACAAAATGAGGTTAGTACCGGACGACCAATGCCGATGCAGCTAAGCACGATCATTACTAAAATGAAGCAAAATCCGGAAAAATTTATTGGTAGTGATCATAGATTGATGATTAATAGTTTGGGACCTTGGTATGGCTTTATAATCTCTAGTTGGGTTGATTGGGGGAGTATTTAGTTTGGAGACAAGAAACCTTGACATCCAGCGATTTTAAGCTAATATTGGCATACTTCTTATCAATCTAATTGTTTGTCATGGCCAAAGGTAAAAGCCAATATGCGGGCCTACTCTGCGAAGAATGCAATGCCACGAATTACGTGATCTACTACAACAAAAGAGCGGAAAGTTATTTCAAAACAACTTCCAAATTTTGTCCGAGTTGTCGCGCACACGGATCTCATAAACTTAAGGATCTCAAGAAGAGTTCCTAATATTTAGTTTTATAATCAAACACTATGTTTAATTTCAAGAAACCAAAGCTTTTTAGTTTGGTGGTTTTATCTACTGTGGCTTTTTCGGCTTGTGGAGCTGCGCCAAACGAGCTTGATCCCGATGCTCAACTATCCGATGCTCTCCCTGAGGACATCCAAATGGTGATGACCATCGATTACACTTCTGAGGATCAACGTGCGATGTTTCAGGATCTGATTAGTCGCTTCCCGGAAACCGGCCTTCGCGATCTGATGATCCAAAGCTATGACTCTGAAGCCGGTGAGGATCTCAACTATGCCACTACCATCGAGCCTATAGTCTCTGCACCATGGCAATTGATGGTCGGGATGAGCATTGCCGGTGAGATCAGCACTTTTGAAGAATTGGAAAGCATGTCCAATGACGAAGTAGAAATCTACGTCGCCGGTCAGTTTCAATCCGCCGATCAATTCGAAGACCTCGTGGAGCTCTGGATGCTGGACTTTGAGGACAATGAAAGAATCGAAGAAGAAAACCGCACGCTCTGGACTGTACCTTCTGAAGACATCTACATGGTGCGCAGTGGTGAGTTTTTTGTCTTAACTAATAGCGCTGACTACCGTGATGGTGCTTGGGATCGTTTGGCTAGTAATGATGGGTTTGAAGTGCCTGAGGATCTTAAGGGTGATCAGGATTCGATCTTTAGTTTCTATCTGCCCAGTGGTGGTTTGATGGATGCGATTGCTGATATTTATACGCAAATGGGTGCGACCGGAATCGTCCAATCTCTGGAAGCGGTTGGTGATATGTACGCCGAGTTTCATGTGGAAGAAAACGCTTTTGTCGGGACTTCTCGTATGAATATCGCCGAAGATAATGAAATGATCGCTTCTTATCGTGATTATGAAGTAAATCTGGTCGAAAAAGTGCCCGGTGAAGGGATGATGTTTTATGGAGAATACTCCAGCCTGAAGACTTTGAGTGATGTGATGATTTCTTCTTTCTTAGTAGGGTTCCAGACCGGCCTCAATGGCATGCCGCCTGCAGATTTTGATGCTGAAGCGGAAACTGACAAGATTCTCAACGGTTTTGCTACCAGTCTTGGTGTGGAGCGTGAGCAATTAGACGAATTTCTCGCCGGACCTTTTGCTTTTGCTTTTTATGATGTGGACTCTCTTTATCCGGGGATGGTGCTCTTTCTTGATGTAGAAGGGCGTACTGAAGTTGCTGATTCGATGATAGAAATGGTGGACGCTACTATGGATCAATTACTAGTCCAATTGGAAGCGATGGTCGTGGGGCAAGGCGTGGTAGAAGAAGGATTCCTTCAAAAAGATATGCAACTGGTACAAGGTAATAGTTTGAGACGTATTTATCTCGACTGGTCAAAAGTCAATCCGACTGTATTGGCTGAGCTCGATGCGGCGGCAGGGATTAAACTGGAAGAATATCCATTGGAGTTTTACTACGGTGTCACCGGCGACGATATGTTGGTGATGGCGCTTTATCCTAACTTTGCTGCTGATTATGGCCAAAATACCTTTGCCGATAGTGCGAAATATCAGGATGCTGTCGATGAGCTCGGTGATTATTTCGGGGCTTCCCTCGGATATGCTGATTTTGATGAATTGGCAGATTTGATTGAGCGTTACTTTGATATTGCTGTCGGTACCGGTAGTGTCTCTGCTTCTGATCAAGCGATTCTCGATACTGTGATCGGATTTATGCGCACTTTTGACTATATGATTTCTTCTGTCCGTGTCGAAGGTGACGTGATGGAGAGTAAAGCGCTCTTTATGGTCGACTAGGTCTCGTTATTGACAAAAATTAAATAGCTGTTTAATCTGCGCCTGCAAAATTAAACAGCTATTTTTTATGGGTATTAAAAAGCCTAAAGGGCGGAGGTCATTGTCGAGGGGTCCGCGACGAGGTGAAAATAAAAGTCGACAACCAAAGATTGAGAATAAAAAGCGGATAGTAGTGCCACCTCCACCTCCAAGTAGAGCTCCGGCATTACCAGATAACATTGTTCAGGATGTTTTGACTGGTGGTCATAAAACGGATCAAAGATCTGCCGTACCGCCTTATCTGAGGGGAGTACATAGTGATGTGATACAAAAGATCAATGATTTGGTTAGTGAAAGATGTAATCCCCAGTCCGGTGTTGAGTTGACTGATGATGAAGTTTTTGAAAGAGCTTGGGATGATTATTTGAGGGCTTTTACTCGTTTTTCGGCTGATAGGTTTTTTGATGTTCCGGAGGTGACGCAGACTCAGTTGAGAGATTATGCGGCCAAGGTTTTAGGGCCTCAATTGATTGCTCGTAAGGAAACTGAACGTTTGGCTTTTGATTTTCTTGATCGATATTTGCCAGCCCGTGGCGAACGAAGAATAAATTTAATCCAACTTTTTCTGAGAAGAAGGATTTCTGTAGAGACATTTGTAGCGACAGGTCGGGTCAATGATCTCTATAATTATATTGTTGAACCTGATCCAAACAACGATGTTCATCCGGGAGTTCCTCCTCGTAGCGCGGGTGGACAGACCATGACTTTTGAAGGAAAGCAACTGGATCCTCTCAATCCGGTGTCTATTCCTCAAAATGTCAATACCATCGTTTCTGCAAATACCGGTCTCTTGATGCCTATGCGCTATCGAGCAAATGACTTTCAGCCGTGGCAGGTCAATACTCAGGAAATGGCAGATAAAGAATTGAGATTTGATCATCATCCGGATAAGGAGCTTTGGGTTTTGTCTAGTTTTTTGAGTTGGTGTGATGATGTCGATCGTTTGGTGGAGCAGTCAGCGGAGTATTATCGTCGTCCTAGTGGGATTGAGGATGTGAGATTTGATGTATCTAAGCAGCTGCGGCGTTTGGAAATGATGATTTTTGATGGACCGTATCAAAGTGATAGCAATCGTCGGGTGGCTCTGACTGTTGATGGTGTGGTGGATTATGTGTTCGATCAAATTAAAAAATCTGGTGGTGGTTGGGAGTATTTGGGCGTGGATGTGTTGACGGCTGATGATGGAGTGGAGCATTATGGCGTGCGATTGCGTCAGAAACCGGTGGGGTTAATGGATCTGGTCATTGAGGAATAATTTTGCTATATTGCCAGAGCTTTACATGTAGGCCCATAGTGTCAACGGCTAGCACGTTGGTCTCCAAAACCAAAAGTTCGGGTTCGAATCCTGATGGGCCTGCCAATCTTTCTGAAAGATTGGCAAAGGGTTTTGATGTGAGCTGAGGGGGTTGGGTAGCCAGGGAGGTTCTCGTTTTTAGTCTCGAATACGCCCTGCCACTAGCGAAAAGTGGCTGTTTTGTGGTATAATTCGGAGATTAATATGATAAAATATGGACATAGTAGAATTATTCAATTTGCCAATTTATTTGCTAGCTCAACAGCTCAATTATTGCAATTATTTCCAATATTATGTTTCTTACGAGTAGTGTTGTCGGATGGCATCGTCATAGCTACAAAGTTCCTGAGCATGTTTAAGATAGAAATGAAAATCGCTGTGTTGACAATGACAACACAGGTTTGGTACAATGAACGTGTAATTTAATTCAAAAAAATGGCCGCTGTACACATTCGTCTAGATGAAAAAACTAAAAAGTCTGCCCAAAAAATATTTTCAAAGATGGGTATTGATATGACCACTGGAATAAAACTTTATCTTCATCAGGTTATTTTGAAGAAAGGCATTCCTTTTCAAATAGTAACTGAAAATGGGTTAACCCCAGAAGAAGAGCAACAAATTTTAAAGGCTTCAGAAGAAGCTAAAAAAGGTATCAATGTCACTAGAACTATGGATATTAATGAAGCATTAGACTATTTGGATAATTTAAAATGAAAATTCGTTACCACAAATCTTTCGAAAAATCTTTTAAAAAATTGCCGCAGATATTGAAAAATAAAACCAAGAAGGCAATAAAATCATTCGCAAGCAATCCTCGAAATCCTAAGCTTAAGAATCATGCTTTAAAGGGAAAAATGCAGGGGAAGCGTGCCTTTTCGGTTACTGGAGATGTTCGTATTATCTTTGAGGAATATGAAAATTATACTTTGGTATTGATGTTGGATGTAGGTAGACACAATCAAGTGTATTGATTAATTTATTTTAGTAATCTTTGCAAATTTGGGCGATGTTGTCGCAAGTCTCCGCTGCCGTATTCTCCTTGGTTGAGATCGCCTTTTGTGAGAGTTTCTGTGGCGCTGAATAGTCTGTCTTGAGGGTCTTCTTTCCAAGTTACCAGATCATCGAGCACTGCAGGTATTTGTTCAGGATCTTTTACTAAGGAAAAAATGTATTCCTTGTATTGTTGAGGAGTTAATTGATCACGGAGGCGGTGGTCGTAGGGAATGGCGTAATTATTATCCCCTAGTCTTGCGCCGGCATCGCATTTTTCTTTTTTGCTACCGGGGTTATTGGTCCAGCAGGCTTCTTCAAAAGGAGGAGTGAGGCAGCCGCGAGATATGGTAAAGTACTTGGTCTTTTCATAATAATTTTTTAAAATAGTTTATTTTATTGTATTTTTAAATTTTATCAATGATTGTCAGTTAAATAGCTATTTAGCTTCGGAGTATTTTGAACAGCTCATATTTTCCTGCTATAATTATCGAAATGAAAAATACAAAAACTCTCACTTTAGCAGAAATCGGGTCACAAGAGCGAGGGCTTGTTGGTGGTAAGGCTGCTCACCTTGGGGTGATGGTGGCGCTAGGTTTGCCTGTGCCTCCGGGGTTTGCGGTTACGACTGAAGCTTATCGCGATTTTGAGGGGGCGGAGGAAGAGATTTTGTCTGCTTATCAAAAACTGGGACAGGGGGCAGTGGCGGTGCGGTCCAGTGCGACGGCGGAGGGTTTGGAGGAAGCGGCTTTTGCGGGGCAGCATGAGACTTTTTTGGAAGTGGAGGGGGAGGAGGAGCTTTTAGCAAAAATTGAGGCGGTGTTTGATTCTCTTTTTAGTGAAAGGGCTGTCAGTTATCGCAAGCGAAATAAAATCGATGAAAAAGACTTGGCGATGGCCGTGGTGGTGCAAAAGATGGTCGATGCGGACTATGCCGGGGTGATGTTTACGGCCAATCCTCTCGATGGTAATCGGCGGGAGACTTTGGTTGAATTAGTTGAAGGTCTGGGAGAAAAATTGGTTTCCGGGGAGGTGACTGCGGAGAGAGCGCTGTTAAAAAAGAGTTGGTTCGGTTGGAAATTAAAAGAAGGCGAGAGTCAGCCATTTTATCAGCAGTTGGCGGCTTATGGATCCGAGATTCAGCAACATTTTGGCAAACCTCAAGATATTGAGTGGGCGGTCAAAGATGGCCAAGTCTATATCCTCCAAGCACGACCGATCACCGGGATCCCCAAGCAGGGGTTGTCGGCTAAAGTCAATCGTTTAGCCGGTTCGATGTTGGCTGAGGTGGTCCCCAAGCGGCCGAGACCTTTGGAGTCCACTATTCTCGGGCCGGACTTTTTGTTTGAGGGTTTATTGCAGCCGCTTTTTAATAAACTGGGACTGAAAACTTCTGACCTCTCGGAGATTTTTCCGAAAAAAAATGCGGTGTTGGTGAAATTTAGTGGTGAGATGGAAGTGAAATTGACGCCTGCGGTGTTGCTGATGCCTTTTAAGATGTTGGGGACGGCCTTGCGATATAATCCGCGTAAATGGCAGGAGGATAAGCGTTTTATTGAGGCTTTAGATCAGTTGGAGCAGTTGGAAAAAGCTAGTAAAGAAAAGATGGAGCCCAGAGAGGCTCTGCAGTTGATTGAGGATTTGCGAGCGGTGATCGGAATGATGCTGGATTTGCGGATCAATTATTTGCCGCGGGTGGCTCTTTCTACAGCTATTGTTGCCTGGTTGTTGAAGCTCAGTGGCAATAGCAAAAAACTGCCGGATTTGCTCTACCTGGGGATTGAAACCAAGGTGACGGAAACCAATGATGCTTTGGAAAAACTAGCTCAAGAATATGGCAATGAGGGGTTCGATCAAAAATTGGAAAAATTTCTCGCTCAATATGGCTATCGGGAGGCGGGCGCGACGATGCTGGTAGGCGAACAAAGTTGGCAAGAAAAGCCGGAAATCGTGATTGATATTATCAAAGGCCTCAAGGACACTCCGGCCAAAGATGGTGGGAAGCGGCCTTATCAAGATTTAATGAAGAAAATTACCGCTAGTGGTCTTCTCGGTTTTGCTCCCTTGAGGTGGCTTTTGAAACACAATCTTAAAAATGCGCGCATGCTTCATCCTTTGCGGGAGGACACGAGATTTTACGTGATGATGGTGATGCCTTCGATCAGGCGGGCGATTGCGGTTATTGCTGATCAGTTGCAGTCCAGTGGGCGGATTGATGAGGTTGAGGATGTTTTCTTTCTACAATTGTCGGAGCTTTCTAGTGCTTTGGATGACGGAGGCGATCGGCAAAAGTGGCGGCAGATCGTTGATAAGCGTCGTAAAACTTTTGAGGAATTAAAGGATACGCCGATG
>CAYMGN010000026.1:0-16351 GCA_964389995.1 uncultured Candidatus Peribacteria bacterium
CTCCTAAGCAGGTCTTCTCAGAAAAAATTGCAATTCGATCTGGAATCTAAGTGTTAGTTTTTTATTTTTGTGCCACTTGAAATCCGAGTAGAAGCTTTTTATTACATCTACTACTCCCTGGATTTCTTTTTTTATAATTGAATAGTGCTATGATATCAAATTTTACTTTGATAAAATCATTGCATAAATATTAATTACACTAGAAATGAAAAATCGCATCATCGCCATCGGTGGAGGAGTTGGCCCTTCCGCCGGTCAAAAGCTCGAAGCCATCATCACGGAAAACACAGTCAGTGGCGGTACCGATCAGGGCCACTTGGAGGTGCATCATTTTTCGCGCCCGGGAGACATTACGGATCGCACGCGATTTTTGTTAGGCGAATTAGACGAAAATCCCGCGGAAGGGATGTTTCGTTCTCTGAAAGCAGCTAGGGCAGCGGCGGAGGCTTTGGATCACGAATTGGTTTTTGGGGTGCCTTGTAATACCTTTCACGCACCGAGGATTTTTGATCGCTTTCGGGAGATGGCGAGAGAGTTGGAAGGAGTGGAATTGTTGCATATGCTGGACGAATGTGCTGATTTAATCACTGAGCTTTTGCCGGAGGCCGAGAGGATTGGATTGATGTCCACGACCGGGACCAGAAGTGTGCGAGTTTACAATGAGATTTTGGAGCCGAAGGGTTTGGAGCTTATCGAAGTGCCTGAGGAGATGCAAGCGGAGCTTCATGATTCGATCTATAATTTAGAATGGGGTATCAAAGCGGTGAGCAATCCGGTGACTGAAAGAGCACGCAATAACTTTTTGAAATATGTAGATAAGTTGCGTGAGGCAGGTGCGGAAGCGGTGATCCTTGGTTGCACGGAAATCCCTTTGGCCTTGCCGGAAGCTGATTTGACAGGTACGCCATTGATCGATCCGATGTTTGCCCTGGCGCGAGCGATGATCAAAAAGGTCAATAAAGAAAATTTGAGGAAAATTGTGCCTGCTGTATAGCAAAACTAGACCAACTTGTCCGTTTTCGATTAAAAAATTAGCGACTGGTCTACCACCAAACCTCCTTCAACCCGAGCTTATAGGCAGTGAAATTAGTGAGGAAATGGAGGAGCGGCGTGAGGATGATCAAAGTGACGATCACCTGCCATCCGGGCTGATAAAAAGGCCAGAGAAAGAGCAGGGCACCAAAGATAAAATCCAGCTGATCAAAAGGAAACCAAGGCTGACCGGATTTGATTTTGAGGCGGCGTTTAAAAAAAGATTTACAAGCGTCGCCAAAGAGAGCTCCAATGCCAAAAAAGAAGGCGTAGAGCCATAAATTTAGCTCCTGATACTCGAGAAGGCTGATCTTTTGGAAGACTTCTAGGTTTTGACCAAGTGATTGGAGATATAGCACCAGCAGTGCCCCGCAATATCCGAGATAAAAGCCGCGCCAAGTTTTGTGGCTGCCGAGGAGTTTGGTGCTGATGGCTTGCCCTCCGGGCAGGCGCAGGTTTTTGCCAAAGACCGGCATCATATTGGCTATGTAGGCCGGTAGGATGAAGTAAAATGCGTTGAGGATGAGGTCGACCATGGGTATATTTTAGTTTTTTCGTCCTATGAATACAAGAAAAGAGGTCTTCGCAATTGGAAAACCTCTTTTTTAGTAAGTTTTTTAATCTAAGCTTCCATAATCAACGGCACGATCAAAGGTCGACGCTCGAGATGAGAACGAGTGTATTTGTCGATTGATTGAGCGATGTAGCGTTTGACGTCGTTGTGGCGGGCGCCGGGGTTTTTGTCGCGGATGCGTTTGTAACCTTCGGCGGCGCGTTTGCGAACTTCTTCAGTGATGATATCTGTTTCGTGCATGTACATGAAACCACGAGAAATGATGTCCGGTCGTCCCATCAGTTTCTTGGACTTACGACTAACCTTAAGCAAGATAATCAAGGCACCGTTTTCTCCGAGCATTTCACGATCCATCAGTACTTGGGATCCGATATTACCTTCGCCGAGACCATCAATAAGGACGTATTTGGTCTCAACCTGCTCTTTGGAGCGGTAAACTTTGTCTTTTTCGCCCATGAGCACGTCTCCGTTTTGGAGCATGATGATGCGATCTTCGGTAAAGCCGCATTCGTCCATGGCCAATTGAGCGTGGCCCTGACGCATGTAGTATTCACCATGGACCGGCACCAAATATTTTGGTTTTACATAGTTGATCATACGTTTGAGCTCTTCTTGATTACCATGCCCGGAAGTATGAACATCACGTATTTGGTTATGGATCACGCGAGCGCCACGGAGGCAGAGCCGGTTGATCACGGTATTGATCTGTCTTTCGTTACCGATAATGGGCGACGAAGAGAGGACAACGGTATCGTTCTTTTTTAATTTTATTTGAGAATGTTCATCATGAGCGATACGATGGAGGGCAGAAACAGCTTCTCCCTGCGAACCGGTCGTAAGGATGAGCGTTTCGTGGTCGGGAGTTTTTTTATAACGTCTGATGTCCTGAACCAAGCCCGGGGGGTAATTGAGATACCCCAATCGTTTTGCAATTTCAACGTTGTTACGCATACTGCGACCACTGACGTAAACTTGACGGTTGTTAGTACGTGCGTGGTCAATGATTTGCTGGATCCGTCCAATAAGGCTGGAAAAAGAAGCGATAATTAAGCGGCCCTCGGTGTTACGGACGATTTCGCCCAGAGTTTCTCCGACCTTTTCTTCGGAAAGTGAAGTGCCCGGCTTTAAAGAGTTGGTAGAGTCGGCAAAGAGCGCGAGAACGTTTTCATTACCCAACTGCTCCAATTTGTGTATATCAGCGGGCCGTTGATGTCCGGCTGGAGACTCGTCAAATTTAAAGTCACCGGTATGGACGATCTTACCGACCGGAGTATCAACGACAATCCCGACACAATCAGGAATCGAATGTACCACTCTGAAGAAACTACAGTTAAAAACTCCTAATTTTAAAGTTTGATCCGGGTCAATCACCCGCAGTTTGGCGGTTTTTTCCTGACCGAATTCTTTACAGCGATGTTCGATCAAGCCCATAGTGAGCTTAGTACCATAAAGCGGCGGAAAATTAAGTTTTGGGATGATGTAAGGGATTCCTCCGATATGATCGAGATGGGCATGAGTGATAATCACACCGCGGATACGATCTTTATTTTCTTCGAGATAGCTGACATCGGGGATCACATAGTCCACTCCGAGCATGTCTTCACTAGGAAACTCAAAACCCATGTCAATAATGATAATGTCATCGTCGTATTCGATGGCCATCATGTTTTTACCGACTTCGTTGAGTCCTCCGAGCGGGATCACCTTGAGTTTGCCACGAGTGTTACGTAGCGTTTCTACAGTTTGGCGTTCCTCCTTAGTGGTGGATTTTGGTAAGGTTTTACGTTTACCAAATACTCGGACGTTGCCGGAGCTACGTGAGTTATTGTTTTGTCGACCTTTGTTGCTGTGACTTTTGCCACCGCGTTTGTTGCCGCCACGATTGCCATTGTTATTGCGATTGTTATTGCGATTGTTGCGACTACTGTTGTTGCGGTTACTCTTACCGCGAGTGTTGCTTCTGCCAGAATTATTGCTGGAAGAAGACTTTTTCGTGTCGGATGATTTATCTGTACTGCCGTCTGAGTTGGAAGTAGATTTTTTCTTTTTACCCGGTGAGTTTTTCAGGGTTTTATTCATCCATTGATCTAGCTTGTCGATCATTTTTCTGTATTAAATACTATTATTCGCCATTTTCCACTTACTCGCTAGTAATTATAGCAGGATTTTTGGCATTTAGCTAGTAACTATAATGGTGGATGATAGATTCGTCAAGTCGATCGTATGCTGGCTTCCTTAATTTATGAGCTTTCTGCTGTATTATTAAGGGGATATTAACCGCAGAAAAAATGAATCAAAAAAGTAAGATTGGGATCATCGGATACGGTGCTGAAGGGAAGGCGATGATGGAATATTTAGTAGAACATGGCTATGGCGATATTACAATTTGTGACCTCAATACTGATCATCCAGCTTTAAAGGGTGGTTTGCCGGATGGAGTTTCCGTAAGGCTGGGGCCGGGTTATTTAGATGATTTGGAAGATTTTGAAGTGGTTTTTCGCAGTCCGGGAGTGAAATATTTAGAACCAAAAATCCAGAAAGCAAAGTTGGCCGGGACGGAGATTAGCAGTGTGACGCGATTTTTTGTTGATCAGTGTCCTTGTCCGATTATTGGCGTGACCGGGACTAAAGGAAAGGGTACGACTTGTAGTTTGCTCTTTATAATGCTGAAAAAAGGCGGGATTAATGCTTATCTCGGCGGTAATATCGGCAAGCCTTCGATTATTTTTCTCGATGATCTCAAGGGGGATGATCTGGTGGTATTGGAGATGTCTAGTTTTCAGTTGCAGGATATGACTAAGAGTCCGCATTATGCGATTTTTCTCAATACTACCAGCGATCACCTGGACTATCATGTGGACAATGACGAGTACATGCATGCCAAGGAGTCGTTGATTGCTCATCAAGGCAGTGAAGGTGTGGCGGTGTTAAATCGTGATTATCCTTATTTCAAGCAATATCGTGGTTTGGTGCAGGGTAAGTTTATGGAAGTGAGCACGAAGGAAAAGGTGAAGGATGGAGCATATGTGCGAGATGGCAAGCTCTATGCGGTAAAGGACGGTGAGGCGACGGAAATTATGGAGACGGCAGAAATCCGCCTGCCCGGAGTGCACAATCTCGACAATGCGATGCCGGCGACGGCGATGGCTTGGCACTTGGGAATTAAAAAAGAGGCGATCGTCGAGACGCTCAAGGAATTTGAGGGACTGCCACATCGCTTGCAATTTGTGCGGGAAGTGAATGGCGTGAGTTATTACAATGACTCCAATGCCACCAATATCTATCCGTCGATGGCGGCGGTGGATTCTTTTGAGGTGCCAACGGTTTTGATTGCCGGGGGTTCGAGTAAGGGGCTGGATTATCGGGAATGGGCGCGGAAGATTTTGACCCGGCCGAGTCTAAAGACTGTGGTTTTGATTGGAGAAGTGGCTGACCAGATGGCGGAAGCGCTGAAAGATATGGAAGAACAATTGGCAGAGGCTGAGGGCTCACCGACTGAAGTGCTAAAACGACATACCTTTAAGGAAGCGATTGAGACTGCTAAAGAAAAGGCGGAAGGATTGATCGAGGCGGGGCATGATCGTGAAGCAGTTGTGGTGATGTCACCGGCGGCGGCTAGCTTTGATATGTTTGATAATTATATTGATCGGGGGGTGCAGTTTATGGAGATGGTGCGGGAGCTAAAGTAAGGCTGCCAATGTTTAATGTTGGCTTGCGATTGACCATAGTCGCCGCAGCAGCGGCACACTGCTGCGGCGTTAGTGGTAACGTTATTTTATCTTGAAGAGCTTGTCTAAAAGTAGACCGAGATAGTAAAGGATAGCGATATTGAGGAGATTGAATATTGGTAGGAGGATCAGGGTTGCTGATCCTAAGAATTCTGCTAGTTTTGTAAAAGTACTTTCGCCGAGCAGTGTGAGCCATGGTAGGAGGCTGATAACTATCGGATCAAACCAAGCGTCTGCGGGGAGGTAGATCAGGTAGAGTAAAAAAACTACATAGATTATTACTAAAATTATTCGGAACTTTAGTAGTTTTTTTAAGGATTCCATTTTGTTTTATTAGGATGGCGCTTACCCCTAGTCACCCCGCTGCAGTATACGTCTTTTTGAAAAGCGTAGCAAGCAAGGTTTTTTAAAATTGCATTAAAAAAGAGCCCCGAGATGGGGCTCTTTTAATTTGGTTTTAATCAGAAATTAGGGAACCAAAACTGTGTCAATGATGTGAACTACACCATTTGAGGTTTCAACGTCAGCAGTGGTGACCATGGCGCCGTTGATCATTACTCCGGACTCGTCGACGGTGACAACTAAGGAACCGCCTTGGAGAGTAGTAAGAGTCATACCATCGGTGAGGTCACCGGACATAGCGGCACCGTCAACTACGTGGTATTTGAGAACGTCTTGGAGATCAGCCATGTTTTCTTCCATCAACAATGTATCTACTGTGTCTTGGATTTCAGCAAAAGCGGCGTTGGTTGGAGCGAAAACTGTGTAATCTGCCTCTTCGTCTTCAAAGACTGCAACTAATTCTGCAGCCTGGAGAGCAGCTAGGAGAGTTGAGAGATCACCAGTGGCTACAACAGTTTCAGCGATGTTCATTTTTTTCATCACAGAAACGGTCATCAAAGGATCAACACCTTCAAATTGAGGATGAGCCATGATGTTGTCCCATGGATCTGTAGCCGTACCGTTATCTACGTTAGCTTCAGGACCTTCAGCAGCATCAGGTTGACCACCATCAAAACCACTGTTGATATCGCTGTTTTCTTCGGTACCGGCGTCGTAGACCATTACTTCTCCGTCCATGGTTCCAGACATAGAGAGGACTACTTTTGATTGGACGAGAGCATCGTTTGTACCGACTGCCATGGCGACATAAGAAACACAAGTGGCCCCCAATTCTACTTCAGAATCAAGAGCGGTTACTGTGTACATAGCGCTTTCTCCCGGGGCAAGCTCGGTAGTTTCTTGGACACTGTAGAGATTAGCACTACCACTATCGATAGAATCGTGAAGGAGAGTTTTAACGGCATCGGGATCACCTAATTCCGCCAAACCTTCCAGCGATTCAGAGGCAGGAGCGCCAGTAGTGACCAAGCTTACTTCACAATCGTGAGTAACGAGAACTCCCGGAGAGATAGGCATAGTGTAACCTTCAACATCTTCACTGACATTCATGAAACTTACTTGGTATTCGCTCATAGAATCGTCCATCATCATGGAATCCATCATTTCTTGGTAAAGATCTTTACCGGCTTCGATAGAAACGTAGTCAACTACATAGTCAGCACGGTCACCGAGGTAGTCATCGAGAGTACCTTCACCCATTTTAAGGACACGAGTGATCATGTCAGCCATTTGATCTCTGCGAAGATCGTCTTGAAAACCGGTGACGTCGATAGGGATGTAGTTGGCAAGACTAGCAGTATCAACTGGCCCTTGGTACCATGGATCAGTTTCTGCGTCGTAAAGGATACCTTTACCTTCGAGGAGGATTTTGAGACCTTCTACAAAAGTAACGTTTTGAGCAGGGCGGAAGACGTCACCTTCGTAACCGACTACCCAACCGGCGTCTTTAGCGTAACAAACGTAAGGAGTGTACCATTCACCGGCAGGAACATCACCAAAACAATCCGTATCGAAATCAGCTAAATCTTCTTCAGTAGTAGCTTCAACGATAATTTTAGTCATTTCCGCACGGTTTAGACCGTCATCCGGACGGAAAGTATCGCTGTCAGAATCGCCTTGCACTACCCCTAAATCAGAGAGATAGACAACAGCATCGAAATAAATGTCGTCGGATGCCACGTCGGAATAAGTATCCTCGGTAGTTTCCGCGAAGGCGCTCACAGCGTTCATGGCCAACAAAGCTGTCAGCGCTAGCAGTGAAATAAATTTACGCATAGGAAAAGGGTTAATTTGTACTTTAAATGCGTGATCTTGATTATAGATGATGAGAGTTGATTAGTCAAAATTATTGTGCGTAGTTTTGAATGATAAAAAATAAAAGGTTATTTCTTATTTTGTAAGCTTTAACTCTTGTTTACCCCCCCTTTGTTTTGCTATAATATTAAGATAGTTAAAAATAAAAATTGCCCTTCAGAAAGAGAAAAAAAAGTGATTGGAAAAAATTTCTGTCGATATTGGCTTTGACGGGGATGATTTTTAGTTTGATCTTACCTGTTCCGGGTGATTTAGCAGAAGCGGCAGTACAAGCTAATAACTGGCTATTTAACACTGGTGCCAATTACAGTTACGATAACACAAAGATAGAGGTTAGTGGTGGAGTAGCAAAATTAAAAGAGACGGAAACGGATTATGAAGATGATGAGGAAAGCGAATTTAATCTTGGGAGTTATAGTGATACAGAATGGGACGGTACGAATGCGGTAACACTGAAAAAAAATGAGCTCGATTCAGAGCCGGGAATGATAGGACTATGGCACTTGAATAATGAAAGTGGACTAGCAATTGATGATTCTGGCAATGGCAATAATGGGAATATCAATGGTGGAGTAGTGAGAGGAGTTGATGGACAATATTTTAATGGCTACGAATTTAATGGGACTAACTCTTTTTTGACGGTTTCAAATTCTCCGGAACTGGATGATATGAGTGAATTAAGTATGCAGGCTTGGGTATACCCGACTGTAACTACAGGAATCAATATGATTTTGTCGAAACCGACCGCTTATAGGATGGCTATTAGAAATGGGGACTTTCAAGTGGGTATTGGTACAGATGACAGCGCTTGGGGTTGGGTAGGAACTCAAAATATTTCTATCAATACCTGGACGCACTTAGCGGCTGTTTATGACAGTAGTGATATTAAGCTTTATGTTAATGGTGTTTTGGAAGAGACTTTTCCTAAGACTGGAGATGTTCTTGATAATAACGCTAATCTTTTTATTGGTAGGCAGTCGGGGTCTACATATTTTGATGGGACTTTGGATGAAGTAGTACTCTGGGATGAAGCTCTTAGTGATAGTGAGGTGGCCGATAATGCTACAGAAAATAGTTATCAGACTAGTGGCAGTTTTAGTTCTCAAGTTTTTGATACCGGTCAGATCGCAAATTGGGAAGAGCTGAGCTGGAACGAATTGTTGGTAGGTAGTGGTACCTGGTATGACGATGACTGGCTCAAAAGAAGAGAAATCGAAATAGATAATACCGGTAATAGTAATGCTCTCAGTGACTATCAGGTGAAGTTGGATATCACTTATGATAGTGATATGCAGACAGATTTTGATGATTTGAGATTTACTGATAGTAATGGGACCACTTTGCTGAGCCATTGGGTGCAGGACTATACGGCTTCAAGCAGCGCCGATGTTTATGTAAAAGTGCCGGCGATACCGGCTTCCAGCAACTATACGATTTACATGTACTACGATAACGATAGTGCAAGTAGCAGTAGTAATCCCAGTACCACCTTGGTTTTTTATGATGATTTTTCGGTGGATAGTTCTGCAGATTATGATACACATACTCACGCTACTCATGGTGGTGGCGGGAGCTGGACCTGGGATGTGGGTAATTCACGTTTAAACAATGGGGACAACAATAACGATACTACTGTTTATTATGATGTCCCTTTGTCAAGCAATCAACTCTATTTAGAGACCTATAATGAGAGGACCAGTATCGATAATGATGGGGTGGCAATTGGTTGGATTAGTAGTGGCGATGTCTTTCATGGTGTTTCGGTAGATGATGATGATCATGGGATCGAGGGGTTTGTTAATGTACCTGCCTCGTCTGACCCTTTACCTTTGACCACTGAAGACGGTAATTTTGATCATGGTAGCAGTGGGCCTTTTACCTTAGCTGTGGCTAGGGACCAAAATGGTGATATTTATGGTTGGTTCAATGGAGTGGCAAATGCTGAAAACGGCTTTGATGATAGCAGTTTTACTCCGAACCGTATTGGTTTACATACTTCGGCGATGAGCCCTTCTCCATATTTTTCTTACTTTTTTGCTCGCAATTATTCTACTCCAGAACCGATTCCAGCGATTTCTAGCAGTGAGGATGTTTTTGCTGAAACCGACTTAAAGTTTCAGGTGCGTTCATGTGACGATCCATCTTGTACCGGAGAAAACTTCGAGGGGCCAGATGGTACTGCTGGGACTTATTTTTCCGTTGCTGGTGGGGAAGTCCTAAATGTCACACCACAGCGTTACTTTCAATATCAAGTAGATTTTAGTAGTACAGATAGTGACCTCACTCCGGAATTAACTGAAGTTTTAGTTTCAGCATCTTATTACCCGACCGACGAGCCGACAATCGAGTCCTTAAACTCCTTTGAGCCTTTGGAATTAAATGCTTGGTTGACCTTTTTTGAAACAGCGGTAAAGCCCACGGGAACTGATATCTACTATCAACTTTCAGATGATGACGGAACTACTTGGTGGTATTGGGATGGTGCAAATTGGAGCGTGGCTACTGGGCCTGGTGATTACAATGATGATGGAGTGGTGCATGCCAACATTGATCAGTTTCCGGCGAGTAATTTAAAATTAAACTTTAAGGCTTTTTTGGTTAGTGATGGTGGCGCAACTCCTGAGTTAAATAATTTGCGGGTGGACTATGAGGATACACCCAATACATTGAATTGTGTCCAGGACTGGACCTTTGATAGTGCTGGAGACTACACTTTTGATAGTGATTTTATCGAAATAACTGGCGGTAAAGCGCAACTTGTAGGCAGTAGTAACTATGTGGATGATGAAGAGAGTGATTTCAATTTAGGGACCTATACTGATATCGAATACAACACCGATCATTTGGTATTGAGTAGTGGTTTTGATTTAGGTAATTTTGATTCTCAGATTTTTGATGCAGGAAGTAATATTACCTGGGAAGACATCAGTTGGGTGCCAAAAAAACCATACGGCAAGGATTTGCCAGACTCTAAAGCAGTGGAAAGTGCTTACGATGATGGCAATATAGACATGAGCAACAATATTTTGCTCTATCACCTTGACGAGGCTAGCGGTAATGCCGTGGATAGCTCTGGGGAGGGATATGACGGATTGCCAAATGGAGGTCCGATCTATGGAGTGGGTGGAGTTTTTGGAGATGCGCTAGATTTTGATGGAACTGATGATTACTTTGAGGTCAATGATGAATTAAATGACGTATTTGGAAATACGAATAGTACTTGGACTATGAGCGCCTGGCTTAATCCAGACGCTTTAAGTGCGGCGACTACTAACCATAGTATTTCCAATGTCTTTTTTGCCAAAGCTTCAGATAGTAACAATGATAATTTAGAGATCGGTGTTAGTACCGGTGGAAACCTAATGCTTTATATTGATACACCGAGCTCTGATTTGAGCAATACGGCGATTGGCTCTGGGGAGTTAACTACCGGTGCCTGGCATTTTGTGACGGTGAGGTATGACAACGGTACAGTTGATGTTTGGCTCAATGGCAATCAGTATACAGATAGCAGTAGTTGGAGTGGGAGTACTAATCTCGATGACGCTACTGGATCGGAAGTTACTGTGGGAGCTTCTTTACATGTTGATAATTTTTTTGATGGGCAAATCGACGAGTTTGCGATATTTGATACAGCTTTGAGTGATGAGATGATTGAAGATATTTACTCACGTGGAATTGGTGATATTAAATTTCAGGTGCGATCTTGTGATGATCCGGCCTGTAGTGGAGAAGTTTTTGTGGGACCGGATGCGACAGCAGCTACTTATTTTAGTGAAGTCAATAACAGTAGCAACGGATTACCGACGACCCAGAGTTTTAGTGGGCTAAGTGTTAATCAATACTTTCAATACCAAATGACTATGGATAGAAAGAGCTCTACCAATACGCCTGAGTTGCAAAGCGTAACTATTGAAACAGATGCGAACACTTATCCGACCAACTATCCGACAATTGAACCGGCCATGGCTTTTAATCAGTCTTTTCTCAATGATTTGATCGGCTGGGTAGAGACCGCTACTAAAGGGGCAGGAACAGAAATCTACTATCAAATTTCCGATGACGATGGGGTGAGCTATAACTGGTTTGACGGAGATAATTGGGCAGCAATCAGTGCCGGTATGCCCAGTGATGGCAATGATTTAGCTTTTTGGAAGTTTAATGAAGCGAGTGGGGCTGTAGTGGATAGTTCAACTAACGGTAATGACGGCACAAACCTTGGGGCTACTCAAGGTGTAAGCGCTGAGGTAGATGCCGGTCTTTCTTTTGATGGCGTCGATGATTCCGTAACCGTGCCGTTTGATGTCAGTCTAGGTTTGATAGGAACTGATTTTACAATTGATTTCTGGCTGAAGACAAACGACAGCGATGGGGTGGTGATCAAAAAATACACCGGAGTTGCCGGTGGAGATGCTTGGGGATTGAGGATAGAATCTGGTGTACTGGAGTTTTATGATGGAAGTGGTTGGATAAGCTCGGGGATTGACGTAGATGATGATCAATGGCGTAATCTAGCGATTACCGGTGATGATGATACCGATACTTTAGAGTTTTTTGAAAACGGGATCAGCAATGGGACGGCTAGTTTTGCTGATATCACGCCAAATGTCTTAGGAGTGACTATGGGGACTGACAGTGTGGATTATTTTGCTGGGACACTCGATGAATTAAGAATTTCGGAGGTGATTAGGACGGGGACAGAGTTAGAGGATGCGGTTTATTTCTTTAACAATTCAAGCGAGATAGCAGCAAATATTGATGACTATAATGTAGTCAGCGATGAGATCAGCTTTAAGGCCTTTTTAAAGAGTGACGGCAGTGGTCAAATCGAACTAGATAACCTGAGATTAGAGTGTACATATACAGTAAATGGTGTGCCGGAAGCGACAATTCCCACTACTTTTACTCAAGCTACTGACGGCAGTGGAATAATCACTTTTGAGACTACGATTTCTGATCAGGATAGTGACGATACCCAGTTAAAAGTCGAGTATTCAGACGATGGTGGAATAAATTGGTATGATCCTGAGCTCTTGTCCGTAAGTGTGGATGTGGGCACAACTAGTTTAGATAATGCGGGAATCTATCAGATTGGAGCTACTGATAAGTTAGATACTTCGGGAGGAGATGTGATAGTTACGATAGAGTGGGATACTCAATCAACAGCCAATGGTAATGGTAGTCTCGATGATTTAGAGGAAAGTGATATTCAGATACGTTTGATTCCAAATGATTTCAATAGTGATGGTATCAGTGCTACTAGTGCTTCTTTTGCGGTGGATAACCTCGATCCAGCAGGCTTAGCTAACCTGGTTTTTAGTGCTCAGAGTTCTGATAGTATTACGTGGAATTGGGATGAAGTAGTGACAGAAACTAACTTCGACCACTATGAGATTTGGTATAGCACCATCGAAACTGAAGCGACCAATAGAAGTGGTGGGGCCTTAGAGTGGGACAGTGCCGATGATGGAGCTTTAGCCACACAAAGTACCAATGCTACAACTATCAATGGGCTTGCCTCCACTACTACTTATTTTGCGAGGATTTTTGCAGTAGATGCTTTTGGTAATGAAGAGGCGGGCAATACCATTTCTGGTTCTACTTCCGGCGGAGGCGGCGGGGGTGGAGGCGGCGGAGGTGGCGGTGGAGGTGGCGGGAGCGCTGGTTTTAGTAGTAATAGCAGCAATGATGACAATGATACCACTAGCCAGTCTGAAGTCAATGAAGGCCAGCAAGTAGGAGGTGACGGCCTACTAGAATATTTTCCGGGGAGACAATTGACATTTATCGATATCAGTGCGAGTGACTGGTACTATCGTTATCTAAATTTCTTAAAATTAGTGAGAATCATTGGAACTGAGCAATATGTCCTGGGGGGATTTGGGACGTTTAGAGGTCGTCCGGTGCTGCCAAACAATCAAGTTTTGCGCTACGAACTAGTAAAAATGGTCCTAACTGCAAATGGTATTACTATCCCCGAAACAACTGGTGAAAACGGATTGCGCTATTCTGACCTGACGAGGACTTTGATTGAGGGCAATGCAGAATTAAATACTGTAAAGAGGATCATGTACACCGGTTTGGATAATAATGTGGTAGAGGGGGATGACCTTGGTTATGCGCGAGCTTTTGATCCGGTAAATCGAGCGGAGGCAATGAAAATTATTCTTGATGGAGCCGGCTTGGGCGATGGTTCGGAATTAAATTTATCGGGTTTTGGTGGGATTGTAAGGAAGTATGCTGATGTTCCTGAAGAGCAATGGTTTTACCCTTTTGTAAATTTGGCTGACCGTTTTGGAATTGTCAGTGGTTATGAGGATGGACTTTTTCATCCTGACAGGAGTATGACTAGGGCGGAAGCTGCTAAGGTGATTACGCTAACAATGCCACTCGCTAAAGTGGTTGATCAGCCGGTGAAGGCGCAAATAATTGAAAGTTTCGGTGATGAGATCCCCTATGACTTTGGTAAAGTAGCCGCACTTTACGACCAAGAAACAGAAGGAATTTTGGGATTGAGTGCGGACAGAAATAGGGAAAAATGGGGATGGACTTTTGGCTTGATGATGTTTTTAGGCATCTATCTGACTTTGTGGTGGATGCGTAGTTGGGGAGAGATTAGTAAGGAATAGTGCCATCGCCATCATGGGGCCTGGATTCGCCTTTTTTGATCAGTCGGAGGAGGTCGCGATCCACTGTCTTGGTGAGGAAGAGCATGGCGGCATAGACGACAGCGCCGATGGGGACGAGGACAAAGACATTCCAGTTTTCGATCAATTGATAGGTGGGGGCTTGGAGATAGTAGACGGTGGCGCCCATGACGAGAGCGGAAAGGGTGACCTTGGAGATGTTTTTGAGATTGAGATTAAATTTGAGGTAATACTTGGCGGCGATGAAGGTACCGATGAGGATGCAGAGTTCGCTCACTACGCTGGTGGCGGCGGCCCCACGGAAACCGTATTGAGGGATAAAAATGGCGTTACTGATGAGGTTGAGGGCGACACAAACGGCGTTGATATAGAGCAGTTTGTTTTGTTGATTGATGGCGATGAGGATGAAGGCAAAGAGGACATTGAGAAACTGAAAAAGTAGGGCAAAAATGAGGATCCGAAGAGCGATATCAGAACCGTAAAAGCCCTGAGAGAGCTGACTGAGAAACTCCGGACCACTGATGATGAAGATAATAGGGTAGGCAAGGATAAAACCACCGGCGACGATGGGGAAGGAAATGGCAGCCAAAAAATCGAAGGCATGTTTGATTATTTCTTTGTAGCGAGCGCTTTTTTCTTTAATTGCTTTAGTGAGGACGGGGAGGACGGTGTTCATGAAGTATAGAGGGATGATGGTCATTTGTTCGAGCATGCGCATGGCGACGTTGTAGAGGCCGAGTTCTTCTTCGCCGCTGATAAAGAGGATGAACATCGAGTCGATGCGGAAATAAACGGTATTGAGGATAAGGGCGATGCCGTAGGGGAGAGTGTTTTTGAGGACTTTTTTCCAAAGATCGAAGTCGAAGCGAAATTTGACCGGAGTGATTTTGCGGACGGCCCGACCGGTGATGAAGACCATGACGAGATTGCCGATGATTCCCCCGACGATGAGGTAGTAAAAGCCGACGCTCTGGTTGTCGGGGAATCCGTAAAAGGCGACGTAGGCCATAAAGGTGACGGAAATAATCTTGCTGATGACCGCGGCCATGGAGGAAATGCCCATTCTAAATTTCACCTGGAGGACGCTGGTGATGGTGCCGTTAAATATGACTAGAAAGGTTGAGAGAGAGGCGAAAACTACGCCGAGAGCGATCGGTGAAGTGCGAAAGCCGGGGATAAAAAATGCGGAGATGACAGCGGCTCCCATGGTGAAGACGAGGAGGACGGTGCGGAGAGAGAGGATATTGCTAAAGATTTTGGAAAGTTGTTTTTCGTTATTGGACATTTCGCGCACGGCGATGGTAAAGAGTCCGAGGTCAGCGATGATGCCAAAAAAGGCGAGGAATTCGAAGATGGCTGAATACTGCCCGTAACCGGTGCGGCCGAGGTAGCTGGTGGCGATCTTGATGGAGATAATACCAAGGAGGGCGACGGTGAATTTGGAGATCACCTGGTAGGCGGTATTGGAAAGGATTTTGCGTGCGGTGGACATGGATCAAAGTTAGCAGAAAAGGTGATGTTGGCCAAGAGTTTGAGAATGCCATATAATCAAAAAGCCTGAACGGGGGCAAAAAACATTCTAAAAAAATTTTATGCAGGAATTAAAGGCCAAATTGGATGAAATCAGAGCGCTAGTGGATCAGGGACTGGAGACAGTGGACCTTGATAGTTTACGCAAGGAACATGCGGAGATGATGAAACAAATGCAACAGCCGGATTTTTGGGATGATAGTGACAAAGCGCAAGTAATCAGCCAAGAGGCCAGCGATGTCGGGAAGTTGATTGAGACTTGGGAAGAGATCGATGGAGAATGTAATGAGTTATTGGAGCTCTATCCGGAAATCAGCCCGGAAAAAGATCCGAAGGCGGCGGAAGAGTATCGGCAGATGGTGCATAATTTAGAAAAAAACTGGCGTAAGCTGGAAGTCTCCACCTTTTTGGATGGGAAATATGATAAAAAGGCGGCTATTCTCTCGGTGCAGGCGGGGACGGGTGGCACGGATGCTCAGGATTTTGCGGAGATGCTTTTGCGGATGTATTTGCGGTATGCGGAACGGATGGGGTTTGGTGTGGAGCTGCTGGACAAGTCGGATGGAGATGAGGCCGGGGTGAAGAGTGCAACGGTGTTGATAGATGGCCGATTTGCTTTTGGT
>CAYMGN010000027.1:0-15918 GCA_964389995.1 uncultured Candidatus Peribacteria bacterium
GCATCGTATTTGCCGTCCGGTCTTTTTTCTAACCACACCGCCACAGCATGCCCGGGCACATTGAGCACAAAAGCGGTCTTGCCCTGTTTTTTGAGAATTTCTTTAAAGAGAAAGGCGTAGTCATCACAATCCCCCAGCAATTTACCGTTGTATTCACGCATCAATGTTTCCTGAGCGGACTGCCAGTTTTCAAAATATTTCGTAAATTTAGCAAAATTATCCCGCCCCATCATCGCAATCCCAAACTTATCCATATCCGCACCCGCAACCTGATCTAAAGGCGAATCATAAACATACTGCATCATCGACTCCACAAAAAAATTCATTTTTTCTCCCGTATCGAGATTTTGAGCGAGAATCTCTAGATATTGGTCAGTTGTAAGCTCGGGATTTTTTTCTTTTTCGTATTTGTAAGTGCCGAGCAAGCCTCCTTCTTTCGTCACAATAAAGGTCTCTCCGGGCTTGCCCTCAGCATCACGCATCACGCGATAGAGCACATCGCCCTTACTGTCACAGTAGTCTATTTCCTTACCGCGATCGATAAAGCGCAGATTACCATCGACATCATAGGCCGCTTCGTAGACCAGTTTGCCACTATCATCAAGCTCAGCCAATTGCCGCAAACGCCCTTCAGGATCATAGACTTTATTGGTACGAAACAATCCCGGACGGCCGGGGACCGCGTTTTCTTTAATGAGCTGGGGATTGCCGTCAGTATAGACATCAAACCCCACCATCTGATAATTTTTGTCATAGCGCACTAGCTGATAGAGATTACGATTGCGCGGACTCACCACTTCATCTACTAATTGGTCTTTTTCCACATCCAGCAATTTACGACTAAACACCTGGCGATAGAGGTCTACTTCTTGGAGATAACTGGCCGCCAAGGCTTCGTACTGAGCCTGAAACTCTGCCGGCACATCGATATCGCCAAATTCATCGACCTTGCCACGCTGGGCATACTCGACGAGCAAGGGTTGTAGGTCATCGAGAAGGAAGGGGTCGTCTTCAAAAGCGCCGGCTTCTTCCATTTGTTTTAAGAAATTTCGCCCGGCCTGGACCCGCTGCACATAGGTGTCTTTCCACTCTGTATAAAATCGATCGTCGCGACCTTCTTCGATACGATAGAGACTGTCCGGAGCCACTAGATAACTGACTTCTCCGGCCTCGGTCTCCACTATGAATTGTAAACGCATGGCATCCTCGATCTTAAATTCCTTCAAACCGCTGGCAAAAGCCTCTGCTAATTCCGGATGTTCTTGCAGTTTCATCAGACATTGACGGTAATTGTCGAGGTAGTCAGCTTTCATCCCAAAGGGCAACTGCAAATCATAATTTTGCCCAAAGAGCTCAAAGCTAAAAGGCTGAACCAGGTCAGTAGTCATCGCCTCATCCACTCCCAGTAATTCCGTAAATTCTTCAAAACTGGTGATCCCCGCCTCAGTCAGATAGGGCTGCAAGCGCTGCGACTGGTAAATATTACGAAAGTCCTCCACATCCAAACTAAAATCCTCATCACTCTCCACATGTTCTTGAAATGACTGGAGGATCTGGTCTTTTAAGCCCGCCAAATTTTGCGAAAGAGTATGATCCAGTGATTGCAGCTCATTGATCCGCTGATCGATCGACGTCTCCATCTGATTGACAAACGCCTCTTTGCGCTCAAAATTTTCCGGCATTTTTTATTTCTATTTTGGTATTACATTTGCTCAAGCAAATCCTCAAGCTCGGCCACCTTTTGCTCATCCACATGCTCAGACTGCATCTCCCGCAAACTCTCAATCTCCCGCAAAACCTGCTCCAACAAATGCTTCTGAGCAGTTTTTTGCGGCACCTTAGCCTCCAAAGCCGCCAAAAGTTCTTCTTTTTTCATTTTTATTTTTGAGGTATTGCTAATGAGTTATTATAGCATGAAATAGCGGTTTTTACAAATATCTTGCCTCGGCCTCCTCACAACTTTCATCTCGAGAAATCCAGTACAAATCAGCTGCCAAATCAAATGCGGAAGCCAGTGCATACATCACCGTTAATTTGTACCCACCCAAGTCTCTCGCCATTCTTGTCTGTCCCTGTATTCCTCGATAATACTTTTCGCCATTCTTCTCAATCAAATCATTAAATTCCTTCACTTTGCCATAGGGCACATTAATATATGTCCAATTCAACTGATCTTCTCCCACCAAATTCAATCCTGATGCCTGGGAATACAAATGCCCCAAATGCATCTCTCCCAATTCCTGCGCCATCTTTAACTGACCTGAGTTACCCTTGTAATATTCTCTTCCATTCTTCTCAATCAAATCATTAAACTCCTTCACTTTGCCATAGGGCACATTAATATATGTCCAATTCAACTGATCTTCTCCCACCAAATTCAATCCTGATGCCTGGGAATACAAATGCCCCAAATGCATCTCTCCCAATTCCTGCGCCATCTTTAACTGACCTGAGTTACCCTTGTAATATTCTCTTCCATTCTTCTCAATCAAATCATTAAACTCCTTCACTTTGCCATAGGGCACATTAATATATGTCCAATTCAACTGATCTTCTCCCACCAAATTCAATCCTGATGCCAAAGAATGCAACTGCCCAAATGCATTTCACCCAAGGCCTTGGCCATCTTTAAATAACCTGAGTTTCCACGATACTCAGCAATGTTTGCAACTAATCTTAAAAAATTCTTGATCTGCTCCGGTGAAGCATCTTTATTCAAAGATCTTCTCACAACCATCTTACTATCAAACCCCACCTCCGTCACGATATCTTCCTGCACTGAAACCAGAGTCCGAAAAATATTTTGAAATGTCGCTGGAAATAAGTCTTCCGGATCATGCCATACTGCATTATCCTCATCCACCATCACCAAAGCCACCGCCAGATTAAATCCATCCCGATGACGATAAACGTAGACTACATCCTCTCCCATTTTTTCTTGATTTTCATCCCAAACTCCACGATCGAAGGGGCCATATAAATCTTTGTTACCACGATAAGGCCTTTTTCTTCCATCCGGATACTCCGCCGTCAAACCCCTCACATCCACATCATCACCAAACTCCGCCTCCCTCGAATCATATGGCATCACCAAAATCTGCGGCCTCTTCCTCACTCTCTTCTCAAACACCCTCCCCGTCAACTCTGAAGCCAAACTCCGCACCTTCCGCTCCCAGAAATAGCAATACTCCCGCACAAACAAATCCCTTTCATAAAAACTACAAACCTCCTCGGCTCGCACCATTCCCCCTTCATCCTCCAACCCAAAATCAAACATCTTCCGAAAATCTCCCTCCTCACTCAAAAGATCATAAATCGCACCGGCCAATTGACGAGGCGTTTCACCGGGACTCTCCACTCCTCTCACACTCAAAGCATCACTTACTTGCTCCCACAAGCGATCTTCCACCACCTCTAATTGATAGCTACTTCCTGATGTTTGTTCTAATGACATCCCCCAAAATTTAAAAAAATAGACCTGATTATACAAATCAGAGCCGCCCTCGTCAAGTCCTTTGCCTCCACCACCAAAACATTTACATTCCCCCACAAAAAAACATCTGCTAACGTATACCCACAATTCATAATTCAGTCACTCTCGACATGGACAATATCTACACGAAAATCATCACCGGCATCCACAAGTATTTTAAAAATTCCGGCTTTGAAAAAGCAGTGATCGGGGTCAGCGGTGGTATTGATTCCGCCCTTTCCCTCAAAATCGTCGTCGACGCTCTCGGCCCGGAAAACGTCACCGGTCTAATAATGCCGGAAAAAGGCGTTTCTAATGAAGAAAACCAACGCCACGCCAAAAAACTCTGCGAATTTTTTGAAATCGACAATCACGTCATCCACATCAACCGCTATCTCACGGATTTCCTCACTCTCCCCTGGACCCCCAACGCCCTCGCCCAGATGAACACCAAGGCCCGCGTACGCATGAATATCCTCTACAATTTCGCCAACACCAGAAAAGCCCTCGTCATCGGCACTTCCAACAAAACGGAAACCATGATCGGCTACGGCACCAAATACGGAGATCTCGCCGCCGACATCGAAGTAATCGGCGATCTCTACAAAGAAGAAGTCTACAAACTGGCCGCCCACCTCGGCCTCCCCAACGAATTGATCGAAAAACCGCCCTCTGCCGAACTCTTTCACGGCCAAACCGACGAAGAAGAGCTGGGCATGAGCTACAAAGAAATCGACTCCATCCTCAAACAAATCGAAAAAGGTTTCACTAAAGACGAGATCATCAGCAAGGGGCTCAATCCAAATTCCGTCCACAAGATCTTCCGCCTGATGGAAGTCAACAAACACAAAACCATGCTCCCACCGGTGATCCAGGCAAAGCCGCGCAAATAAGTTTCTTTTTCCCCTCATTTATGCCCAAAGCAACAACAGCCCTTTTTATCGGCCGTTTCCAACCCTTTCACCTCGGACACCTCGCCGTTGTCGAACTAATCCTCCAAGAAAACGAGCACCTCACCATCGCCGTCGGCACCACTCAAGAAAGCCGCACCGAAATCAACCCCTTCACCTTCGAAGAACGCGAAGCCATCATCAAAGCCACCCTCGAAGGCGCCGAAATTTCTCCCGACAAATACAACATCTGCCCCCTCCCGGACATCAACGACTACGGATTTTGGCCCATCTACGTCACACAAATCCTCCGCCCCTACCACAAACTCTACACCGGCTCCCAAACCGTCAAAGACTGCTACCTCGGCAAACACAGCACCCCCCTCCAAAAAAAGGATCTCCCAAAAGTAGAAATCATCGAGGTAAAAAGAGAGTTGCCCATCAGCGGCACAAAACTCCGACATTCTCTCGTACGCAATCAAGAAGAATGGCACACCATGGTCCACCCCGCCGCCATCAAAATTATTGAAGAAAGCTTCGCCAAGTGCTAATATCCACGCATTAATCCTCATACCATGACTGCAATCAATCCTCATATTTTTCGTGCCTACGACATCCGTGGCATCGCCGACCCCATCCAATCCGATCAACAAGCCGACCTCACCCCAGAAACCGTCTACCTGATCGCCAAGGGCATCGCCACCTACCTCAAACGGAACTATCAAACCAAAAACATGGCCGTCGGCCGTGATGTCCGCAATAGTGGCCCCGCCCTCGAAGCCGCCTTTATCAAAGGTCTCACCGAATGCGGCCTCAACGTCAGTAAACTCGGCATCAGCACCTCCCCGATGGTTTATTGGGCTGCCTGCGCCGGCGATTTCGACTCCGCCACCAACATCACCGCCTCCCACAACCCCAAGGAATATAATGGCATCAAAACGGTCACCACGGGCGCTCACTCCATCTGCGGCGACGAATTACAATCCGTACTCCAACTAATCCAAAACCAAGATTTTGACGAAGCTAAAGAAAGCGGAAGTATAGAAGAAGTCGATCTCTGGCCACAGTACAAAGCAGACCTCCAATCGAGAATAAAATTAGCCCGCCCGTTAAAAGTAGTAGTCGATGCCGGAAACGGCGCTGCCGGACCTTTCGCACCCGAGCTCTTACGCGCAATCGGCTGTGAAGTAATCGAACTCTACTGCGAACCGGACGGAAATTTCCCCAACCACGAAGCCAATCCCGAAGAATTAGAAAACATGCGCGACCTCATCGCCAAGGTCAAAGAAACCGGGGCTGACCTCGGCATCGGCTTTGACGGCGACGGCGACCGCGTGGGGATAGTGGACGAACAAGGCAAGATGTATTCCGCCGACTTCATGCTCCTCCTCCTCACACGCGACCTGGTCAAACGAGTAGACAATCCCAAGGTTGTATTTGACGTCAAAGTCTCACAGGTGATCATCAACGATATGGAAAAACACGGCGCAGAACCAATCATGAGCAAAACCGGCCACAGTTTCATCGAAAACAAAATGAAAGAATTAAACGCTCCTCTCGGCGGCGAAGTCTCCGGCCACTTATTTTTTGGCGAGGACTATTATGGCTTTGACGATGCCCTTTTAGGCGCTTTAAAAATCATCCAAATAGTCGCCGACTCCCCAAAACCCCTTTCTCAAGAATTTGACGACCTCCCAAAAACCTTCACCACCCCCGAATTTAAAGCCCCCACCCCCGACAACAAAAAATTTGCCATCGTCAAAGACCTAGTAGACCACTTCACAGCCAAATACGACTGCATCACCATCGACGGCGTCCGCGTAAAATTCACCGACAAAACCTGGGCCGCAGTCAGAGCCTCAAACACAAGCCCAAACCTCACCCTCAGATTCGAAGCCGAAACCAAAGAAAAATTAGATGAAATCATGAAAATCATGGTCAATGAGCTAAAAAAACACCCGGAAGTCGGGCTCGATTGGTACAAAAACTAACTCTTTAGCTTTGGGGCCTTTTTTCTCACCCCAGTCCACCATTAACATCCTCAGAGAGAAATACTTTTTCAAAAAACTCGTGGCTTGGTGAATAAATCATGATCTATTCACCTTTAGCGAAGCGTAGACGCTAGCGCAGCTAAACCTAGCCACGTTTTTTGAAAAAGTCATTTCTCTCTGAGGATGACTACGGTCAATCGCAAGCATCCACGAGGGCAGAAAAGTACACCACTAAAAGAGAAGCCCTCGCGAACAAAAACTCAAAGCATCTCACGTAATGTGATTTGCCCAAAGTGAGTAAGAGCCAGGTGGCGTTCCGGCAACATATGATTCACTTCAACACCAAGAGCCCAAAAAAACAAGGCCTTGGCAGCTTCAAGAATCATAAGCAAAACAGCCACATTAAGCATTTCAGATTGATCACTAATCAACGGATGCCTATTCGTCATATGAGGACGACTAAGCTGATTATTCAATTGCATCTTAAAAAAGTACATTGAAGCAATTGTATTTTTTAGGGTCGCCTTTAATTCCTCAGAAATAGAGATGATGCCTAAAAACTCCAAGACCATATCAAAACTTCTAGCCTGAGCGAAAAGACTATGACCAACAAATCGCTCCCATGATCTAAAAACACAATCACTAGAATATGCAGCAAAATAAGAAGCCAAACGTTGGTTTGAACGCAAGACTTCCAACATCAACTGCAACAAAATCTCCGACTCCAAATCCTTTGGAAATCGAAAGATATTAATTTTGCACATTGCTTGAAAAGCAACGTCAACTACTCTCATTTTCTCGGCCTCACCACCATCATCATAAACCGCAAAGGTTTCTTCAGCTTGAAATAAACTGAAAAGTTCATGATTGGAACCAGCAGCAAGGTCTGATAATGCACAATCTATTCGACATGAATCAATTTTATAACGACCACTGACAATTTTCTTCACTCGCAAAACCACTTCCTCTCTCGCAATTCGCTTGTACATACTTTCCCCGTCGTGTTAAGTGTCAGACCAAAACCCAAACAAGGCTCACGCCCCGGAGTTTTGATCAATTCCCCCTGGCAAAATGATCACCAAGGTCTGCGATTATAGAATCCAAATAACCAAAGGTCAACCATTACTCAATTCTTTTTCAGCGCAGCAGTCATCCATTGCTACTGACATCTCTCCCCTAACAAAGCCTCATAATCCTTACCCCCATCAACCAACGCCCCACCAAAATCACAATTACGAGACAAGTCCTCAATCATCTCCTGATAACTATCCTGACAAACCTTCGGAATCTCAGGATGATCACTGTTAGGATAGTTAGCTAACCTCCATTTTCCCTTCTTCACCTCTTCTGATTTCTGACAAAAATCCACCTCTCCATCTAAATCATCAACCCTCACAATCATACTGGGATATCGCTCTTTACGTTCGCTTATTCTCAAATTTTTATCATCATTCTCAACATCATATCACTTCAAATCGATACTCCAATCAACCATATAGTGATCCTTTTTATCCTCATCACCAATATACATTTCTACCACATAGCCCTTTTCTTGTTTTGAATCAGGCGGCTGCAAAGCATAAACATGCCGAAAATATGGACACTCCTTACCCTCACTAGTCTTATAATTTCGCTCTCTGCCCACCTGAAAAAAAGCATTTGATTCAGTAGTCATCAAACAACTATAGATCTGTCTAAAAGTGGATTCCTGAGAAGCGACACGCATTCTAGCCGCTAAACGTTCAGCCTCTTCCGAATCCAAATAAGCAGAAACGTCATCCTGTTTTTCTTCTTCTTTTGGCGTCACAACCTCTTTTATTTCTTTCTGTACCGACTCCACCACCGCTTCTTCTACGGCCGACAAAGACTTTTACTCATCACAAGCCCCAGCCATCACCAATCCCATCAGCGCCAAATCAACCATTTTCGGTCTCCTCATAATTTTTCATTTAAAATTTTTTGCAAGCAACATAATACTTTTACCAAAATCCCGCAAATTTTTTTAGCCCATCAAAAAGATATTTAAGCGCCGGAGTGCACCACAAACATCAATCTTTAGCGCCGCCGCTTACCATAAAAACCTCCGAAGTGGAGCATAGCACTTTTGGGGCCTTTCATGACAATTTTACCTTGGTTTTTGCGCAGCAAAATAAAATTAGTCCGAACGGAAGGGGATTTTTTCGGTGGAAAAAAATCCCCCGTCCCCAAAACGAGGATATGCCACTTCGGAGGTGATCCCAGGCTAATCGCAAGCCCCTCTTAATCCCGCAACAAAGTGTTCCTCTTAGAAAACACAAACGAATCCTGATAAGGCGCCACATACTTAAAGTAAACCGGCCCCAATTCCTCAGGCTCCCCGGTATCAATTTCCGCCCCACCAAAACCATTATTCAAACCACGAGCCAAGGCATCAATATCCACAACCACCAGATCCCCCACACCGGTATCTTCATTAAAAGGCAAGAGATCAATCCCATCACAAGCAAATCGCTGAGAAGTAGCTCCCCCGGGCGTACAAGGCGTAAACTCACCACAGAGCGCCCCCTCACTACCATCAGAAATAAACTCAATATCCTCACTACTCAAAGCCTTACCACAACGCTGATCTTTCGGCCCGAGAGAAGTGATTTCCACCCCGGGAGTAAAGACTCTAAAGAAGTTGAAGTCGTAATTTTGCGCCCGTAAACGCGCCTCGATATCCCCACAATTTTCCAAGACCTCACCGGTCCCAAGAATAAAGTAATTCTTATCATCCACACATTCCGAAAGCCCAAATCCATTGGCACTAGACACCGTCCCTTCAAACAAGAACTGCCCGGAAAGCGCCTGATTACGCTCAGCAAAACTATTCCACTGCGGCTCCCCAGTCACCGGATCCAAACTCATCCCATTGAGAATAGAAAAGAGCGATCCATCAATCATCAGATTCATCTGCAAATTATTGACCGTAGTATCCACATAGGCATTACCACTCTCTCCGAAAGCGTCCCCAAACTGCCGGAATCCAATCACCGTCAACTGATCCTCAGAAGGATCACCATTATAAACATCACTATCAAAATAAATATTTCCCCCATCGACGATAAAGACATAATTACCACTCCAAGTCCCGGCATTCACATCAAAATGCAAATCGCTGTCCTCGAAATAATAAACTTCCTCATCACCAATCGAGAAATTCTTGTAATGAGTATCCGCGATACAACCACTACCGAGATTTTTAATCACCGGACCATCCAGATCCGTAACCACACAAGTACCGGTAGAAAGATTACCCACCGATCCCAAATAGCGCTTCACATTTTCATCAACCACTTCACGCACCTTATCAATATCCACATCCACCGCCGCTAATTCCACACCTTCTACAGGGCTATAAGCGCTCTGACTATACACAGTCCCGTACACAATCGCCGCCGGATTAGCGATAATATCACTGGCCAAACGCGGCAATTTATTATTCAAATATCTGACGGTATTCCCCTCCAACTCATAACTAATCGTACTATAAATCGCCGGCCCCTGAGCAATACTACAAGGCTTCCCTTCACCTCCCGGCAAAGACGCTACCGCACTGACAGTTGATTCATTACCATAAAGCAGATCCAAAGCCTGGAAGCGCAAATAATTGACCTCATCTTCAAGCGAGAAGTCCGTCCCATCAATATCTTCTAAAAATTGGAAAATAAAATCGACGATTTCCGCCCCTTCCTGACCACAAGCCAATTCCGTTTCTGTTTCCTCATAATCAAGATAAAGCGCTACATCAGCACCTTCCGCAGCCGTCCTTTCCATTCGTCCCAACCTCCTCATCCCCACAGTCAAACTAATCGGCACCTCACGCAAAGCTTGGATCCTATCCTCCAAATCATTAGCATAAAGAGTACTGATCTCCACTCCCGGTCTAAATTTAAAAGAAAGTCCATTTTTCCCATTAGGAAAGGCCACCGGCGAAAGATCCGGCACCGGATTACCGGTCGCCCTCTCAATTAGTTCAAAATTCACTCTTTCTAAAATCAAGTCATTGGGAGCGATTTCATCCAAGCCCAAATCCACAAGGAAGAGTTCATTTTTGACCACAAACGGCACCTCAAAGCTCACCGTTTCCGAAGCGTTGGCATTACTGGTCGGGGCATTGGCAGTGACTTCACCGCGCAGACGATAGTGCCCAAGGTCACCGGTACTATCAGGATCCTGCACAAAATCGGAGGCCGACAAATCATCAATCGGTTTGTAAACCACACCACCTCTACCTTCACGCCACGGCTGCTCAACAGCACTCAAGTCCACCTGCGTGGCCCCCGGCAATTGATTGAGTTTCACCGTATCAATCCAGTCAAAATCCAAAGAAGCATAAAAGTCTGCAATTTCGTAATTACCGGTATTAAGCGGCGTCACCCCATCGGCCTCACGCAAATACATGTCGATGGTATAACCATCATCCCCATCCGCGATCGGCACCCCATCCTCCAGATCCGCAAAAGTCACAGCATCCGGATCAGGAGTAACCTCAAAACAAACATAAGGACGCCCCTCACAATACCCACCGGTCGGCGGCGGCAAGAGATCCTCAGGCAAACGCACGTTAACCCCACTAAAATCAATATAAACCCCGGCCTGACTAAAACCATAACCGCTCAAATCACCAGTAGCGCTATCCATAGTCACTCCATAGTCATAAGGACCACAGGCATTACCATCTCCATCAAAACCACCGGAACAATAAAAATTAATATAACCAAAAGCCGAGTTCCAAGCATACCCCTGAAGCTCTCTAGTACCAGCCACATCCGGCCCAATCACCACACTATAATCCTCCGTACCACAACTAACCCCTTCATTAAGCCCATCCCCGGAAGCACCATCACAATAATAGGAAATAAACCCCAAATTATCATTCCAAGAAAAACCTCTAATGATAAATTCATCGGCCCCCAAGATCACTTCATCATCAGCATCATCAGTACAAGCCGCATATTGACGCTGCGAAGGCGCAAAACCGGTAGCCCCGGCACCAAAAACAATATCCAAAGGCACCGGCACCGGATACCACACGCCATTAGCATCGACCGCCCCAAAGTAATTCACCCCCGCATTGGGATTACCAGGCACAGTCTCACCGGATATCCCTCCACTACATACAGTATCCCCTTGCGCAAAAACCACAGGCCCACTCACCAGCCCTTGAGCCAATAAAGCCACTCCCACAATCAAAGCACCAAGATTTTTCTTATTAAGCATTTTTGTTTTTGTTTTATTCCCTTTATTATAGCAGGTTTAAGCCCGCAAAGCAACGTCATCAGCCCTTCTTTCTAAATCTCCTCTTCGGTGCCTTACGCTTTTTTTCCAACATCTCCACCGCTTGCTCAAAAGTCACTTCTTCCGGCTCAAATTTTTTCGGAATAGAGACATTGGTCTTACCATCAGTGATATAGGGACCAAAACGCCCGACTTTAACCAGGATCTCCCCCTTACTATTCGGATCTGTACCTAATTCCGCTAGAGGCTTCGCTTGTTTTTTCTTCAATTCCACCGCTTCCTTCACCACTTGCTCCACTTCCTTCAATTTCACAGTGTAAGGATCATAATCCTTCGGCAGAGAAACATTAAATTTTCCTCCCACCTTCAGATAAGGACCAAAACGCCCGGTAGTAACAATCACTTCTTCCCCGGATTTCAATTTTCCAATATTACGTGGCAACTCCAAAGCCTTCATCGCCGTCTCCAAATCAATCGATTCAAAATACGTCCCTTTCGGCAAGGAAGCCCGCCGCGGTTTTTCTTCCATCTCCTTAATTTCTTCCTTAGTGTAATTTCCCAACTGCACAAAAGGCCCAAAACGCCCATGCCTCACGATCACCTCCATCCCCGATTTCTTGTCCTTACCCAAAACCCTCTCCTTCAACACATCTTCCTTCTGCAAAGTCTTTTCTTTCTTCTCAATATTTTTATGAAACGGCCCATAAAAAGCCTTAATCATCGGCACCCACTTCTGTTTGCCTTCTTCCACATGATCCAATTTTTCTTCCATCTCCGCCGTAAACTTATAGTCCACCACATCCGGAAAGTGCTCCACCAAAACATCCGTCACCACCATCGCCAAATCCGTCGGAAACAATGTCCGCCCCTCTTTTTCGATATAACCACGATTGACAATAGTACTAATCGTCGGCGCATAAGTACTCGGCCGCCCAATCCCTTCACTCTCTAAAGTCTTCACCAACGAGGCCTCAGTATAACGAGCAGGAGGTTTCGTAAAGTGTTGATTAGTGTCCATTTTATCCAGTTTTACATCTTCACCTTCTACCAACTTCGGCAGTAATTTTTCTCCAGACTTGCGATTATCCGCTTCTTCATCATCACTACTTTCCATATACACTTTCATAAAACCCGGAAATTTCACCGTCTGACCGGTCGCTCTAAAGAGGTATTCCGTAGATTTACCATCTTTGAAAGGCTCAATATCGGCGGCCACACGATCAAGAACAGCCTGAGCCATCTGACAAGCAATAGTCCGCTTCCAAATCAATTCGTATAAACGCCTTTGATCTTTGTTGAGATAATGAGAAATCTCATCCGGACTCCACTCAAGATTTACCGGCCGGATCGCCTCATGCGCTTCCTGCGCACCTTTCTTTCCTTTATAACGCCGCGGTTTCGGCAAAGCATATTCCTTACCAAACTGATCAGTAATCACTTTCTTCGCCGCGTCCAAAGCCAGATTAGAGAGATTGACACTATCCGTTCTCATATAAGTGATCACCCCTTGGAGCCCTTCTTTCATCTTCACACCTTCATAAAGTTGCTGGGCCACCATCATCGTCTTTTTAACCGAAAAACCCAGTTTGCGCGAGGCCTCCTGTTGCAATGTAGAAGTAATAAATGGCGGAGCCGGAGACCGCTTAGTCTGCTTCTCGGTCACCTTGGTCACTTTATAATCAGCCTTTTCAATCGCCTTCAAAACTTCCTTCACCGATTTTTCCGAATTAGGCACATACTTTTTGCCTTTGTGTTTCTTCAATTCAGCTTGGAAACAGCGGTCATTCTTTTTTAATTTCTGATCCAATTTTTCAAAATTTCCCACCACAGTCCAATATTCCTCCGGCACAAAAGCCTCAATCTCCCGTTCTCTTTCGACAATCAAACGCACCGCCACACTCTGCACTCTCCCTGCAGAAAGCCCATAACGCACCTTCTTCCACAAAAGCGGAGATAATTCGTACCCCACCAAACGATCCAAAACCCGGCGTGCCTGCTGCGCATCCACCACATCTTGATTGATCTGCCGCGGATTATCGACGGCCGCCTTAATCGCCGGCTTAGTAATTTCATGAAAAACAATTCTCTTCACCGGAGTCTTCTTTTTATTTACCCCCAGAGCGTGCAAAAGGTGCCAACCGATGGCTTCCCCTTCGCGATCCTCATCCGTCGCGATCCAGAGAGTATCAGCTTCTTTTAATTCTTTACGCAATTCCGTCACCACCTTTTTCTTCGATGGAGAGACTTCATAAGTAGGCTCAAAACTATCTTCCAAATCAATCCCCATCTGCGATTTCGGCAGATCACGCACATGCCCCATCGAGGCCAGCACCTTATACTCTTTACCTAAAAATCGAGAAATAGTCTTCGCCTTAGCCGGGGACTCCACAATCACTAAATTTTTTGCCATACTTTTTATTTTAATTAATTTTCTTCAAAATTTCAGCCTATGTTCATGAAAGTTTATAAAGAGATTTTAAAAATGTCAACAACTTTAAAGAAAAAGGGTAAAAAACTAGGCTAAAATCATCTCCCGACTAAAAACCAATCTCTTCGGATTTTTTCTTTCCTGAAAAATCAAATCAAAACGATCAAAAACACCTCTTCTACCTAAAACTGTCATTATATGTCGATCAGCTATCCAAACCGGAATCCGAAAATCAACCCCGCCAATCTCAATAAACACCTTCGACTCCTTAACAAAAAGAGAGCTACCGTTAATAGCTTCCGTCTCAATAGGTTTAGACTCTAAACATTCATAGTCTATCCCTAATAAAGAAGCACTAATTTTAGATAAAATGGTCTGATCCGCGCCACTATCCACTAGATATTCGACCAGCTCACCGCTATCAGAATACTTCGTAAATAAATTCACTATGGGCTTATCATTAACATAGCTGTAGCACTGATACATCAAAACATATTCTTAGGCCAAACATGACCTATCAAAAAAATCTTCTGATCAATGTCGGGCATAACTTTCCGCGCTCCCTCCAGAAGCTCTTGAGCATTGGTCCCCCAACTAAGCACTTTGCCTCCATAGGCGATATATGTCTCCCCCTTGTGAGCCTCTCTTTCAGTATCGCTGATATACGGAGTAGGAGCCGGTTCCATTTTCTTTTCTTTCATAAACAGTAATTAGGTTACTGCCAATAATTTACACAACAACCTCCACAACAGTCAAAAATTCTAAAGTTTTTGTTTGTCCAACCAGAGCCCCCTGGCCAAATCCTGCTTTTGGGGCCTCTCGGCGCAATTTTACCTCGGTTTTTTGCACAGCAAAAATAAAATTGTGTCGAGTGGAGTTTTTTTTTCGGTGGAAAAAAATCCCCCGTCCCCAAAAGCAGGATTTGGCCAGGGGGCTCCTTTCGACTATAAAACACCAAAAAAAACCAATGCCTAAAAATCGAAACAAAGCCCTCCTTTTGGCAAAACCCTCAATTTATCCCGAAACATCTACCAAAAATAGCAAGCGATTTAAAAAAATCGCCAAAAAGCCCTACAGAAAAAGCAAAACCCGCACTTTTTTACTAAAAAGCAACGCCGTAAACCCGCTTTTTTACTGCAATCAACTTGATTTGCTCCACTGAGGTCATATAATAGATCTTGCTTTACACAAAGCGTCATATACTTAACCTCTTATACATGACTAAGCAAGATTTAGTAGCAGGTGCAGCACAAGCTACCGGTGTCACCAAGAAAGCTGCTGGTGAAGTTCTAGATGCTATTCTAGACATGATCACTAAAACTCTTAAGAAAGGCGACACTGTTACCATCACTGGTTTCGGTACTTTCCGCGTTTCTCACAGAGCAGCAAGAACTGGTGTTAACCCACGCAACCCTAGCGAAAAAATCAAGATCCCAGCTATGAAACTTCCTGCTTTCAAGGCTGGTAAGACTTTGAAAGAAGCAATCCGCTAGTTTGCAATTTTTATTGTAAACTTCCAAGCCCGGCCTCTGGTCGGGCTTTTCTTTTCCTCCAAAAACCTTTAAATTAATTTTGCAAGAATAATCTCATCTCGTGGAAGAACAACTGAAAAAACTGCAAAAAGAAGCCCTGGCAGAAATTTCTCAAGCACAAACAACCGAAGATCTCGAAACCATCCACCTCAAATATTTCGGCCGTAAAGAAGGACTTCTCAACACCATCCTCAAAGGTCTCAAAGACCTTACACCGGAACAAAAACCCACCATCGGCAAACTCTCCAATGAAGTCAAAGTAAGGATTGAAGAGCATTTTGAAAAAAAACAACAAACCCTCGCCGCCGACAAACTAAATAAAGAATTAAACGAAGTCTTTTTTGAC
>CAYMGN010000028.1:0-7794 GCA_964389995.1 uncultured Candidatus Peribacteria bacterium
AAACTCAATCACACAATTAGTCCCCACCGCAATTTCCACACCGTCAATATTGAGCGCAGTCCCGGTCGAATTATCCACAAAAGCTCCTCCACAATCAGTAAGGCCGATCACTTGCAGATTTTCCAGATCACTATCCAAAGTATCGTCCACATCAGTAGTCCCTAAACCGTCTCCGGTATTGATAATAGTAATGAAGTAAGTCACAGTCTCACCGGGCGCTACTTGATCATCAGCATCAGTTTCCGTCTTGGTGGAAGTTGCCAGATTAGGAGTGACATCTACAGTCAATTGAGTAGCACTTGGTGTGGCCCCGCTACCACCTTCGTTGGGTGGCCCGATTGTCACCTGGTTGTCGATTGTAGTCCCTTCAATATTAGGACCGACCACCGTCACATCATAAGTGATCACACAGTTATTGGCAGTTGTCACCTGTAGATCATCGATATTCACCACCGTACTGGTCGAGCTATTAGTAAAGGCCCCACCACAATTGGTAAAATTAAAATTAGTGAGGTTACTCAAATTTGTATCAATCGTGTCATCCACATCCACTCCGGTCGCCGTCACTGAACCCGTATTGATTAGAGTAATTGTATAGGTCACCGTCTGCCCCGGAGTGACAGAGTTATCCCCGTCATTTTCTGTTTTGGTAGAAGTCCCCAAACTAGCCGGCGGAATATCCGTATCCAAATAGTCGGGAATACTATCACTATCCCAATCCCCAACCGCTTCATTGATCGTCAAGATCCCGTCTTCGTCATCATCGGTATCACGCCAATCCGGCTCACCAAGGCCATCTCTATTTTGCCGTGGCACATTGGAGTTACCTCCATAAGTACCCGGCGTAGTATCAAAAGTATTGTCCAAGCCATCGCTATCAGTATCCGACCCACTCGGACTACTATCAGCTATTCCATCAAAATTCGCATCATTGGCCTCAATAATATCCAAAATCGTATCACCGTCGGTGTCAGTATCCTGATAATCATCTGTCCCATCACTATCAGTATCCACGGGCACCAGCGCCGTACCACCAAGGGCAAAATCATAAAAATCAATAATCCCGTTCAGATTACTATCCAAGATCACCACCGGCGTGGTAAATCCGGCCGTAGTTTGCGCTTCTCTATTATCCAAAATACTATCCCCATCCGCATCCCGATCAGCATAGTCAGCCTTACCACTACCGTCAGTATTGGGCACCGGCAAAGGTGAACTCGTAATCGCATCATCATAACCATCACTATTGGTATCCGTAAACCCATCGACAAAACCATTGCCATTGGCATCCACGCCCCCTGCTTCAATAATATCCAAAATCCCATCATTATCACTGTCCCGATCCCGCAAATCCTTGATCCCATCACCATCAGTATCCGGATTGGTCAGGGTAGAGGTACTACCACCATATTGCACTCCCGGCAAACTATCGGCACTATCCACGAGACCATCTGCATCCCCATCAGTACCCCCAAGTCTCCCGGTCGAAGCATTGTACCCGGTAGGCGCAAATCCATTATTGGCTTCCAGCGCATCCGGAATCCCATCATTGTCACTATCCAGATCCAGATAATTAGGAATTCCATCACTATCCTTATCCCCACTACCTTCCGTGGTATCGGTCAACCCATCATTATCACTATCCAAGTCACACTGATCAGCAATCCCATCCCCATCACTATCCCCGGCCCCTTCAAAAAAGTCAGGCAATCCATCGCTGTCACAGTCAGTCCCGGTAGTCGCCCCAAAATTATTGCCACTATCCGTTTCATTAAAATTGATGATATCATTGAAGCTCGCTTCCTCCACATTATCTGTAGTCATCGCAAAACCGCCAGGCAAAGTCGCCGTATCAATTGCCGCTACCAAATCTCCGGTTGCCCCAAAATTAAAACTATAATCTCCACTACCGTTAGTTGCTACCGTCTGCACTAGGATGTCCCCACCATCCACTAGACCATCACTGTTGACATCCACATAGAGCTCCACAGTCACCCCGGCAATCCCGGTTTCCCCACCGTTAATCGCTTGGTTTTGATCGGCATCATCCCAGACCTTACCACTAAAGGTATTTGGTGGTAGAGTCATCGCCGTCAACGCCTCCGGATCCCCACAAGTTCCCGGCAATTCAATCAAATTAGTCATATCCCCGGTCAAATCATCTATCTGATAGAAATCATTATTATCCCCATCCACACCCCAAAGTCGTCCTTCATTGGAATACCCAAAACCTTCCACATCATCAAATTGCAGCGACGCCACTTCGATAATCAAATCCCCGGTATATTTATTGAGAATCAAAATCTGATCGGTCGAACCGTTATTACCCACGGTATAGAGATCCCCGGTCAAAGGATTGATCGCCACGTCATCTACCAGAGTGTAAACGCCACTTCCCACAACTTCCACATAATCCACACCCGGACCAAAAGCATCCTGGATATACTGTCCGGTAGTGGGATTGATTTTAAACAAAACATCAAAGTCCCCACCATTTCTTTGAGTGGCCCACACTTCATTTGTCCACGGATCCCAACTCAAGCCATCCACGTCATTTAAAGGGATACTACCTTGGGACCCATCGGCATTCCCGGCCACATCGATATCAGCAATCAGAGCAAAAGCTCCGGTCGCAGTATTCAAAGTCCCGAAATTTCCGTCATCAGTGGCATAGAGCGTTCCAGTTCCCGCATCATAGGCAATCGCTTCAATTGCACCTACTCCAGTGTTACCGATTTCCACTAAATCCCGCGTATTAGGATCGATAGTCCATAATTCGTTGCTGCTATCACAGACCATATAAAAAAGCGAATCCTGCTTACGAATCGGAGGTTGAATAGTTTGCCATTGGTAAGCTATCTGCACCGTCTGCGAAGAATTTCTCTCTAATTGTAAATTATCATCAGCAGTAAAAGCTGGTGTAAACGAACCGGAATCTTGATTAGTTACGCCGGTCGCTTCCACATAAGTACTGATTATCGGAAAAGCCCGATCCTCGTCAATTGTCGGATCCAAAGTTTCATCAAATGTAGTGTCATTATTTTGCCCTCCTGAAGTGAGCAGTGACCCCCTTTGAACCGAAGTACCATCGTCAAATTCCACTACAAACCAGGAGATATCTATCGCTTCCGGACTGGAGTCACCTCTTTCAAAAGTGAGCGTCGTTGGATTAGTGATTTCCCCGGTAGTATAAAATTCGTTTTCCTGACCATTCACTCCACCCTCAGGCGTAAAATTAAAGACCAAAAAAGCCTTATCCAAATCTACTGCGGTGATATTTACAGTTGCTGTCGTTGCTCCGGCAGCAATGGAAGTGGTCCCACTCTGCACGTCGGCATTGTTTAGTTCTACGATTTGTGCCACAACTGTTGCCGCTGTTCCCGATTCATTTCTCAACAATTCCACGCCTGTACCCCCGCCGGTAAAGCGTAATCTAAACATCCGTCTTTCATCGATGTTGGTAGCGCTAGTATTCATCCTACTGCTATTGACGATAAATGATTTCGTCGGATCTACGCTAGTAGCCAAAGGCGCATTGATCAAGGTATCCACTGCATTAAAATTGGCTATCCCCTGCTGCACAAAGGCATCTTCCATTTCCACTACGTACCAGTGTACATCGAGACTACTATTGGTAGTGTTGGCCCTGAGTGTGATCGAAGTCGAGCTGGTAATCTCACAGGTAGTGGCCTGATTGGCATTCGAGCTATTTGTCCGAAAATTACAAAGCACAAAAGACCTCGAAGTATCAATCGTCGGGATGCTTACCATCTGCGGATTACTGGTCATCGTCGTCACTCCGGAGTAGGTATTTGCCACTGACGGCGGTGAGGCTTCAGTAGTCACAGATAGCAGCAGTAAGCTCAATACTCCCGCTAACATCACAGAAAACAAACCTAATTTTAGCGCGCTTTTGCTTTTTATTTTTGTTTTATTAATTAAGACATTATACCTCTTATATAAGAGGATATTCAACGATAAGGGGGTGACAGAAACGAAGATTGTGGGGTAGTTTAAAGTGCATGTCAAAGCAAGAATCCACGGTCAACAGTTACAGTAATTTGACAAATCCACGTATAGCGCTAAAATAAGATCACTATGAAGAACAAAACTCAACAAATGTGGGTGCGCAATCATATGATTATCCTGATCGCTCGGGAGCGCATACTTTGTTGTTGATACTATTTTTCAAAAAAACAATTAAGACCGCGTTTCCCCAGGGAGGCGCGGTTTTTTTATTATCTAACCCCGGTATCATGTACTCGGAGTATCAGTTTCTCACGGTGAGGGGGCAGAGCTGCCCCAATGAACAATGTACTTTTTTCGACCTGGATAGCGAGGGAAACGTCGTCATCCACAGCCAAAAGGAAAAAAGATTTCGCTGCAATCATTGTGGCGTTACTTGGGTAGAACACGTCTCCACTCTTGAGTACGGATTGAGAAAGTCCAAGGTAAAATTTTATTCCGCTCTCGAAATGTTGGACAGGGGACTAAGCATCAGAAAAACGGCTGAAATATTAAACGTAAGCCCCACCACAATTCAAAGATGGAAAAACCGCCTATCCACAGTATAGTAAAAAGGATAAACTTGCGAAAAAAAAAACAATCTTCTATCCTGAGACAGCTGGAAAAAAGTCGGAGTGTGGCGCAGTTGGCTAGCGCGTACGCATGGGGTGCGTGAGGTCGTGGGTTCGAGTCCCGCCACTCCGACCAGAAATTTGCTGGGGGCAAATTTCCCTAAATTCTCAACCTCAACCTATGCCTTAATTTTCACCCCCCTTTAACTACTAGATCCCAAAAGAAATCTACCTACTAGAAATAAATTTCCTCATTGCAAATAATTCCTTTAACGAATCAATTTCTATCTTTCACACTCTGGTGGCCTCAAAATTCGTCATCAGACTGTTGGTCACAAAAATCAATATTTAGAAGAGCCAGCAGAAAGTATAGTTCAAAAATTTGAGGAGCTTGTTAAGGAACTAAGAATTCTAAGCTTTTTCTGGTTCGGATATGAACTTGCAAATCCTTACAAAAAAGCTATCTACGAATTACGTAGTATCATAAGCTAAGCCTCCCCAAAAACCTCCGAAACCCAACATCCCCAACTCCACGCCGCTCTCAAACTCAAAGCCTCCAACTCCCAACGATCCGGCTCCAAATCTTCATTTTTGATCAAACAGTGATGCGCAAACCGATGATGGATTTCGCACAGTGGCACCACTGATTTCGCAGCCCCACCCTCAGCATATCGCTCGCAATGATGCCAATGATCAAACGGTTTGTGACAGTCAGGATAAGCACAACGATTTTTTTCCTGTCGGCCCCTCAAGTTTTTCTAAATTTTTCAACAACCTGCGCAACGCTTCTCTATTCGAGAGTTTTCCACCAAGCTTTTTCTTCAACTTAAAAAACAAAAATTCCATCTCTGCATCCAGCGCGATTTGTAATTGCGGTTTTCTACTACGTTCTGGCGATTCTACCGTCTTACTGCCATTTTTTTGATCATCCCCACTCTCGCATCGCACTTCTTTCACCAATTGTTGCAGCGAAGCCTTACTCATTTCTCTCACCCTCTTCGCTACTTTATGGACCCCGGCCTCTGCCACTGATTTTGACAGTCCGGCATAGCGCCCGGCGTATTCGTAGATGGTCGCAAAGCCCTTTTGTTCATGAATATCCATAGTTTCAGAGGTTAGCAAAACAAGAAATACAGTACCTAAATTTTCTCAAGAAAGAACGGATCATTCAAGGAGAAAAACGGCTTAAAGAAGATTACAACAGGATTTTAGAATGTGGAATAATAGCCTCAAAATTGACTCCAAAACTGACCAGCTTAAAGCCACCCCCACTAACTAAATCCTCCTCAGCCCCAAAAAAAGCCCACTAAAGCGCTAGTTGGCTATTGGAAAGCATGCTTATCACTACTAAAATGACTACAGAAATTTATTAACCAATAATTATGAAAACTAACACATCATCTGATTCATCAACTAAATTCAATCTTTATGCAAAAGAGCTCAACAATCTATTGTTTCACACCTATAATTCATACTATAACTACAAACACCTTTTTCTTTCTAGAATAAGAGAAGTCGCCGGATCAGAAGAAGCCGAAAAAAACGTCAGAATTTTTAACCTCTTCAAAAATTTTTTCATACCCACTGAGCGAGCACATCTGCATCAATTCATCCTAGGCATCACCAAATTCTTTGATGACAAAAACAATCGCAACAAAAAAACTCTCTCAGTTCATAAAATGACAGGCACCGCCAGAGGATTAGGGCTTGATGTAAAAAAAAACGAGCGTTTGATGGAAAAACATAAAAAGTCCCTTAGTAAACTTTTTCAAGCTCGAGATAAATTCATCGCTCACAAAGAGCTAACTGATTTGAAACATAGCATTCCAGGATTTGAAGCATTGGAAGATCTCCTCAACGATATGGCAAAGCTTGTTAATGATTTAACTCAGCAAAAAAATAGCAATTTAACTGCATATCAACACCTAGAAGAGGAAATAAAATCAGATTTAAATAGAATGTTTAAGGACTTGATTGAATATGATCAAATTAAACGCGATCAAATCCTCAAGCCAAATCAATAAAGTGGAAACTCTCCCCGGGGAAACTTTCTACACACTCCAAACTCTAGATCCTTGCGACCCTACCCAACATCTCCACCAAGTTAAAAACCTCACTCTTTTCCCACCCTAACCTTTTCTGCTAATCTAAAAAAAATAATTCCCTCAGTCCTAGATCCTAAGTCCTAACGTGCTCTCATGCCCACCCAAAAAAACCTCCCCCTCACCCTCAAAATCTTCACCCTCTCCCGCCTCTTCCTCATCGCCCTCACCCTCATCATCCTCCCCGAACTCTACCGAAACGGCCTCAACCTCGGCCTCCTCAACGCCTATTTCGGTCACTGGGATGGTGACCTCTATCGCAAAATCGCCGAGCAAGGCTATATGCATTGGAATGAATTAAACGTCTTCGCCTTCCTCCCCATCTGGCCCCTCCTCCTCAAAGCCACCAGCTCCCTCCTCCCTTTCCTCACCGCCGTCGAATCCGGCCTCATCCTCAATCAAATCTTCACCTTTACTTTTATCTACCTCCTCCTCCAAATCCTCGACCATTTCCGCACCCCCACCAAAGACAAAATCCTCATCACCACGCTCATCCTCATCTACCCTGCCAGCGTCTTCCTCAATTTTAACTACAACGAAGCCCTCTACCTCACTATCCTCAGCCTGATCTTCCTCCTCTGGCTCAAACAAAAATATCTCCTCGCCATCCTCATCGCTTTCCTCACCGTCCTCCTCCGCTTCAACATCATCGTAGTAATCGGCGGCCTCACCCTCTACGAAATCCTCAAATACGCCCACTCCCACAACTGGTCCCGCCCCCAACTAATAGCCCAAGCAAAACAAAAATGGTACTACGTCCCCCTCCTATCCTCCCTCCTCGCCCCGATCATCTTCTGGTTCTACTACCAGCACACCCACTTCGGTGCCAACAAATATTTCCTCGCCCAATCCCAATACTTCGGCCGCGAAACCGACTTCCTCTTTGGTATCTTCCCCGCCTTATATGACTCCCTACCCATCCCCAACGCTGTCTACAACACCACCTTTCTCGCAGAAAATCCCATCCTCAGTTTCCTCACCGGCCTCACCCTCCTCCTCGCCACCCTATTAACTCACTACGCCCTCAAAAAATCAAAACGCATCCAAGAAGACGGCCCCATCGCTCTCATCACCCTCATCATCCTCCTCTCCCTCTTCAAATTCACATTTTGGAA
>CAYMGN010000028.1:7804-15853 GCA_964389995.1 uncultured Candidatus Peribacteria bacterium
CTCTCCCTCCATTTCTTCATCAACATCCTCCCCCTCTATCTCATCACCTTCGGCCTCATCGCCCTCTACCAAAACCAAAAACTCCGCCTCTTCCTCCTCCCGGCTCTTTTTTCCCTCTATCTCCCCCTCGCCACCGGTGTCTTCACCTCCATGAACCGCTACCTCATCCACTCCTTCCCGCTTCTCATCGCCCTCTACTTCGCCCACCTCCAAAAAAACAAAGCCCTCAGCCAAGTAGTCTTCATCTTATTTTTTGTCGGCTACGTGATCCTCTTTTATCGCTTCACCCACTCTCTCTGGGCCGGCTAAAGATTATTCTTATAAAGCTCCTTCGCCCACCGCGACTCCGCCTTATGATCCACGATCGGCTCCCGCTCTAAATCCTCTTCACCCAGCCATTTTTTAATATATTCCCGCTCCGGATCAAACCGCTCTTCCTGCCGCTCAGGATTAAAAATCCGGAAATAAGGCTGTGCATCACACCCCGTCGAAGCCGCCCACTGCCAATTGCCATTATTGACTGCCGGATCATAGTCCACCAATTTCGAAGCAAAATATCTCTCCCCCTCACGCCAATCCACATGCAAATCCTTCACCAAAAACGAGGCAGTAATCATCCGCACCCGATTATGCATGAATCCGGTTGTATTTAATTCCCGCATCCCCGCGTCCACAATCGCAAATCCAGTTTTGCCCTCCTTCCAAGCCTCAAAATGCTCTTTTTTCCCGGGCCAGGGCACCTTGTCATATTTAGGTTTGAAACTCTTGCCAAACACATGCAGAAAATGCCAGGCAATCTGCGTAAAAAAATCCCGCCAATACAATTCCTGCAAAATCCCACTACTCGGCCCCAAAGTCTCCGCCACCCGATGATAAACTTCCCTAATCGAAACCGTCCCAAATTTATGATGCGGCGAAAGATGAGTAGTTTTTTTCAAAGCGGGAATATCTCTTTCTTCAGAATAATTTTTAAAATCCGCCAGTTTCCCCAGCAATTTCAAAGCCTCCTCACGCCCACCAAGCAAAATCTCCGGGTGCTCCCCAACCTCAGGTGCTACCAACTCCACGCTCCCCAAATCACGATCACAAAAATTCCCAAAATTACACTTCCGCGGCTCCCTCACCGCCACCTCCCGCGCCTTCTTCCAATAAGGCGTAAACACGGTATAGGGATCACCATCACCTTTCAAAACCACTTCCGGCTCATTCAAAAGCGCATCCGGCAACCGAAAAAACTCCGGCGCCACCCGCAAAATCGCTTCATCTCTCTTTTTACTAAACGGCGTATAACCCCGATTGACAAAAACCGCCTCCACGCCTTCATCCTTCACAATCTTCGCCACCATCTCCTCCGCCTCCCCCCGCAAAATATTCAAGCGCCCCCCTTTCCGCTCAATCTGCCCAGCCAAATCCTCCAGCGACTCAAACATAAACTTCACCGCAAAATCACTACGATAAGGATTACTTTGCAACTGTCTTGGATCAAGAAAAAAACAAGTCAAAACCTCCTCCGACTCCTCCAAGGCCCTGAGCAAACCCGTATTATCCTCCACCCGCAAATCCCGCCGAAAAATAAAGAGGCTTTTTTTGTATTTTTTTTGCATAGTTACAGATTAATGCTCCGAGCATCAATTTGCAACCTGCTCCTAGTCTTCAAATCTAATTTCTTCTTCTCTTTCTCGAGGGCCGATGGTCCGCTTTGATGGATCCGATCTATGCACAGCGATTAGAGAAGATTCCTCCGTTTCATGAACACTAAGATTAACAATTAACTGTGCGCCACCATCGACACCCTCTCTCGATTTTTCTAAAAATTCTTCCAAGATTCTATAAAGTGTTTCATCATCATCGCTTAGATCTAAGGTTAATACATGCTTAGTCAATATTTCTTGCAATACATTGTAATCCTTTATTCGGTTCAGTTCATCCCAATTAACCGCATCCGGTTCAATCTCTTTAGCGTATTTTGCTTTGATTGTAATATTTTCAACATTTCTTGCAATTTTCCTTTGAGATACTCGGATTATCTTCAACATCTGCCAAATTTTTTCCTCCATCGGATCATGACCTTTAAGTGTAAATGAACTACTTATTGATCGTACACTTTTGATCTCCTCTAAACGTCTTATAAAAGTATCTTCAACCAGTTTTTGAAACTGCTCGCCATAATAGCTCACATCATTACTTTCCCCCTCATTAAAAGAGATTCTATATGCTCTCGTATGATTCATTTCCTTTCGTCTATTGATCTTTTCAATATACCTGTCCACTATTACGTTCGCCGCATCTAGTGCATTTGCCGTCGCCACTACTTCATCCTTTTCGTGATCATAATATTTGAGTTGTTCACCGTGATGGTGTTGATCCTCAGGCCCATTAAAAAAATGAGGTAGTTGTTCAGGAGCTTCTAACAATATTGAAATTTTATCTTTACCGGGTAACTGATCTCCGATCGAAAAACCTACTTCCGGATTCGTGAAATAAACGAATTTCAAATTCAAATTATTATACTCCTCTCCTTCAAAGATATCTTTTTTCGCACCATACATTCTAAAAGCATTTATCTCGCACCCCTTCAATCGGGCCATAATTGCTTTTTGCTCATCTTCATTCAACCCCTTAACTATTTTTAATTCTTGTATTTGTACGTCATTTTCCCTCGCAAATCTTATCGCTTTCAGCACAGACGGGTGATTCATAATCATCAACTGCTGACGATCATTGATGTAAATCACTTCAGTCTTCAATTTAATTAACTCGCCTTGAGCACTTCTTCTAGATTTTCGTAAAGATAACTTATCATCGAGATTCAATAACTGTTTCGAATCCGAAAATCCTGTAAATAGATCATCTCCTCTAGCCCACATTTTTTTATGATTCAAATTCGCTAAGATACGTTTTACGTAAAGCTCTACAATCATCTCATCTCTTTTTTCTTTATCCGTTTCTTGCTTAATTTTCTCCCAGAGTTCAATGATTTCTCCATGTACTTTGACTGAGTCATTCACATCTAAGTCCGGCGGCACAATTTTCGCATTCTCTTTTAAAGCCTTGTTGTCATAATTAAAAGGATTCTCCTCCTTCTCATTCACCCCACGATATATCGGTTTCTTCGGTTGTGTTTTTTGCTCCACTATATCTCCACCTGCAAATGGCCTCAAAGAATAGATCCCATGATTAATCGCAAAAATCTCATGCCCACTGGGTTCAAACTCACCCTCACGCCTCTCACTCAATTTTTTCTCTTTCTCCCGATCATAAGGCACATAAACTTCCGGCTTCGCTCTACCATTTGCAGCAGATCCCAACCCCACAAATTCTTTCATCGCCTCACGCATCGGCACGATCAAAGTCCCCGGGGTCTTCACATCCAGCTTCGTCGGCCCACCATTACCCTCCATCGAGTAATATTGATTACCCAACTTATAGACAGTGCGGATATGCCCGACATTAGTTAGTCTCCCCTGTGAGTCTGTAGATTGATTGAAATATTGAAAGAAGATCTGCTCTTCCGGCAAAACAGTCGCCAATTGTAAAGCCACGTTTTCCGCCCGCGCCATACAGTTTCCAGCCGGATCTTCCTGATCAAAGTCATTTCCCAGCAAGATTTGCATCACTGAACGATTATTTGGCTTATATCGACCCTGCAAAGCTCTAGCTTCAAAAGCAAAACGGTTTATATCCGGCAAAAATCTCCTCAAACTCCGATTTCTTTCCATGAAGCGGCTATAAAGCTTGTGCACCTTTTCCGCGTCCAGCTCAAAGGTGATCGCTGCCAATTCCAGCACCATATCAATATAAGAAACCTCCATCTCCGGGTTTTCTATCAAATCAGCCTTCAATTGTTCTCTATAGGCCTCGATTTGTTTTTTAGCCTCCGCTGAAACCGGTGGCGGTGGTGGAATATCCGGAGTATATACACTATCAGCAATAATCTTATCAGCATCCGGTTCCAGTACCGGGCGCGGTAACACTTTTTCTAATTCTTTTTTGTCTTCATCCTCTTCTTCTTGGTCTTGCTTTTTGTCCTTCTCAATAACAACAACTCTTTCATTAATATGTGCAACAATCTGCTCTCTAATAGCCTCACTCCTTTTTTCTTCGGAAGAAATCTTCTCCCCCACACCAATCCCCACCATCAAACTAGCCAAAAAAGCAGCCAATTTATCATAATGCGGAAAAGTCCTAATCAAAGCCAATAAAGACTGATCAGTCGACTCTTTTTCTTGTTTATTTAAACTCATATCCCCCAAGTTTAGTTTTTATTGAGCGCAAATTATAGGTAGTATGTTTGTTTTTGTCAAATGCTGTCTTAAGCCGGCCAATACCCCCTCAAAATTTGCAAATAACAAAAAAAACCGGGTCTCTCAACCCGGACCCCGAAAGGGGATTTTGTAAAAACCACTCGACATTAAGCCTCGATATCATCGAGGAAGTCCTCTATCAATTCCTTCAATGTTCTCACCACCGTCCAGCGCTCCTCCAACGCAATATCAAAGTAAGCAAATTGGAATTGCTCGGACCATGAATTCAAGCGCGTACCGTAATTCCACACAGAATCGATCTCCCTTTCCCCCCATCTCAGTCTAAATTCCGGACCAATGCGGCCCAAGAACCTGACAAAATTAAGGGGAGAGATCCTGTGCAATGCCCGCACAAAACTCCGAGTGAGGAAATTCCTCTGCCCATCGCTCAATCGCGGTCTCATCGCCAGGATCAGGTTCAAAAAATCAGTGAGGCTTCGCTTGAACATTGCTATTGTAAAAGGAGTTTGGACTTCCATCTTTAGATGATGGCCCGGCATCTTATCTCGATCACTCCTCCATTCATCGGGTTGCTTTTTAGGAAATTCCTTCAGCAAATCTCTGATAAAATCACAAAATGCCTCATAGCACTCGATGATTAATTCTGCATTTTTGATTATCCATCGATCCTCCCCCATGAGGACTTCTACACTAGCCAAGCCATCTTTCAACAGAATTTCCTCACCGTTCCCTCCATCACGAATTTTATGCGGAAAGTATTTCACTTTCTTCAGCAAAGAATAAAACTCTTTCACGATACAACCCACCAAAATTGGATCTCCATAATCCTGACTGAGCTCATGCTTACAATGATTCCGAAAATTCAAAAGCGGTTCCCGGATCTTAATAATCCGCCGCGGCGACAACTCCTCCCACCTCCCGGGGATGTATTGATACCACGCCATCAGATTATTTAGAATCAGGTCCAGCCGTTCACGATTGCTGATTTGACTACTCATCTTTCTCTTTTCTCTCCCGTCTCGAGTGTGTTTTAAAAGGACCGCCCCACATTATCGCAGGGCAGCCGCATTCAAAAGCAATTTTGCTCTTTTGTCAATCATCCCGCCTCAATCGCCTCATCACATTGTCATCATAATTCACACTCAGAAAAACTTTAAGAATTCTTAATCTCCACTCTCTAAACTATCCATACTAAACATTGACCAAACTTCATGAAAGTATATACTATTAGTAATACTAATATACACGCAGTGAGCAAGCCGCTTTCGCTAAAACTTCAGGAAGAGCTCTTTCAAGATATGGAAGAAATAATCAAAAAAAACAAAACGCCTCGCAATCGTTATATCAATGAGGCGATTCGCTATTACAACCAGTTTAACGAACGCAAATTGCTAAAGTTAGAATTAAAACAAGAATCCCTCGTAACTGCTCCGGAATCACTCAGAATCATGTCAGAATTTGAAGCCATCGAAGATGAATTTAGCGATTAAAAAATTTGATATCCATATCGCCGATCTCAAACCACGTTTTGGCACGGAACCTGGCAAGGTAAGACCAGTAGTGGTTGTACAAACCGATCTGCTTAATCAATTCCATCCCAGTGTTATAATTTGTCCTCTGACAACCAAAGTTACTCCAAATGCAGAAACCCTTAGAGTATTTGTAAAATCCATCGAGTCGGACATAATCGTTGACCAAGTCAGAGCAATAGATAAAAAACGTCTCCACAAAAAAATTGGCAGACTCAAACTCAAAGAGCAAAGCCAATTATTACGAAACCTCCAAAAGATCCTCCTTCAGTAAATCTCTCCCCGGGGAAACTTTTGACAAATCACAAAAAAATGCTAATATCCCAGACCTTTTAGTATTTTGCAATGAATCAAAGCCCTACCAGTCAGATCCTCGATCAATGGCTGATCGACAATAGCGATTACACCACCGCCAAAACCGCCGATTTCGAAGCACTCGATCCGCCAGGCTACCATACCATCGAAACCCAAATCCGAGCATCCATCCACGACTTACTGGAGATCAACTTTGCCGCCGACCCCGAAACCGCCCAATCCCAATTCAACCAAGTACGTGGAGCAGTAGTCACCCTCTCCCCAAAAAAATCCCAAACCCGCAAATGGCTACTCAGTCTCCTCACCTCCCTCGAACCAGAACTACCTGAGCCACCACTACAAACCGGCATTGACGGCCATCACCAAAACGCCGAGCTTTTGCAGAGAAAAAAGCAAATCAATTTTAGAATATTGGACGCCTTTGAGGAGAAAACCCTCTCAGAGGCTCTAGCTATCGTCCGAAATACCTTAAATAACCCAGAGACAGTAAGATACATTGATAATTATGTTTTTGATAGCATTTGCAATAAAACGGCAATTGCTTTTCAAAATTCTGAAGATCAATTAATAGAGCGATTTCGCGAAGAAATAAATGATATTTTTAATCATCTTAATGCTTTCCTCAATAATTTTCGCGGAAGATTAGACTGTCGTATGATTACGTCTGCAATTTTTTTCCACTCCATCTTTCAGTCTTTTCCCCAATCTGGAATCCTATTTGATCATATTAGGAGAAGGTCAAAAGAACCTGAAAGAATTACCAATATGACAGCCATATGTTATCGAGCAATTGCAGTCCATAAAATAAGTGACCCCGATCAAGTAGAATGGTATCTCGATTATCTCAATAGTGATATCGAGCAATTTACCGGTACGTGGACTCTAAAGAGTGTTGCTATTGTTTGTACCGTACTTGAGAAAAAGCAAAATTCTCACCCTACCCAAATGCTAATGCTTAATTTGGGCGATAAGCTGGCAGACTTAGAAATTAATCAGCTCAACGCTGATACTATTTGCTCTATCGCTACTTCAATTGCTCAGTTTGAAGATTCCGTTGAACGAGAACTATTATTAGACGTTTATTGTGACAAATTAGCAGAATGCAATGAAAGATTAAGCATCAAGAATGTTCTTTACATCCTCCACGGATTTGCCAAATTTATTGATCGAGCACTGGCTAGAGGGATAAATATCACTATCCAAAAGCACTTGGATCAACATGATCACAAACCTAACTATGGCAGACTCTATGACCCCATCGCCCTTAAAAAATACTGCTCACTCTATGGCTTGGATCTACCTCCAGCACACGAAAAGGCCTATCAAGATATCATTAAAAAACCTCCGGCACATTATGGTGCCCCTACAGAAGATTATTATTTCCCTCTAATCCAAAATTACTTCCCCCAAGGGACGGTGATTCAACGCACGCACTTCATCGACGGCAATGAACTAGACTTCTATCTCCCACAATACAAGCTCAATATTGAAATTGACGGATTTGACCACGATTCAGACCGTGACAAAATCCGCGACCAATATTTATACAATGCTCACGGGGTCACCGTAGAAAGAATAACCTACCAACAAAGCGTCACCCTCCGCCTCGAACAAATCCTCACCCAACTCGGTTTGACACCACCAGATATTTCCCCTTCAATAGACTAGTTACTCACCATCCAAAATGTTTTTCTTCCTCGCCCTGCTCTCCATGCTCGGCTACGCCACCCAATCCGCCCTCCTCACCAAATATGCCCGCCGCATGGATGGTCTCAGCCTCGCCGTCTACCGCAACACCTCTTTCATCATAGTCCTCGCCCCCTTCCTCTTTTTCACCACTTGGTCGGAAATAAAATCCATCACTAACTATCTCCCAGAGCTCCTGATCATGGGCTTCATGGGCACCGCCGACTCACGCCAGGCAAAGGGCCAGGCCATGG
>CAYMGN010000029.1:0-5888 GCA_964389995.1 uncultured Candidatus Peribacteria bacterium
GGCAAGTTTGAGGTAAGCAGCAATTTCTGCCTCTGCTTCACCTTGTCTTTGTTCGTGTAATTGGAGGGCTTCCGGGCGGTTATTTCCCGTTGATTCTGCGCTTCCCGGACCTCCTGGCTTTGGGGCCATAAAGAGCATTCTCTCTTCCCTAAACATATTGGTATACACTTTCATTTTGTTTTTGTTTTAGGCCTAAAGTGATAATTTTATCCTATTATTGTATCAAAAAGGGAGCCCGAGGTCAACCACTTGAAAAATATTTTGGACAATGTAAAGTAGGAGCATGGAATTACCTGTGATTATTGTTAATTTTAAGCTCTACGAAAAAGGCACCGGTCAGTGTGCTGTAGATTTGGCAAAAATCCATGAACAAGTGGCTAAGGAAACCGGTGCTTCTATTGCTGTTGCTGTTAATCCTTTGGACTTGCGGGCAGTGGTGGAGGCCGTGGAGATACCGGTTTTTATTCAGCATGTGGATGATGTGGATTATGGTAGTCATACAGGGTATTTATCGCCAAGAATGGTCAAGGAGTCCGGTGCTTACGGGACGCTGATCAATCATGCGGAAAGGATTTTGGAGGATGGATGTGTGCGCGATATTGTGGAGCGTTGTCGTGATTTAGAATTATTTAGTGTGGTTTGTGCCCATAGTCCAAAGGATGCGGAAAAAATGGTAGCCTATGAACCGGACTTGATTGCGGTGGAGCCGCCGGAGTTGATTGGTGGTGATATTTCGGTTTCGAAGGCCGATCCGGCGATTGTGGAGCGGTCGGTAGAGTTAGTGGGAGAAAATCGAGTGTTGGTGGGGGCCGGAGTTAAGGACTCGGAGGACGTGCGGATTGCGCGGGCACTTGGTGCTTGCGGGATTTTGGTAGCGAGCGGTGTGGTCAAGGTGGAGGATCCTTATAGTGCTCTTTTAGATTTAGTATCGGGATTGCAATGACTTGGAAAATAAAAGGAAAGACGGAAAAAGGTCAGGGTATGGGTAGCAAGCTTGGCTATCCTACTTTAAATATTGCTTATGAAGGTGAGGAGCACGCGGTTTATGCCGGTAAGGTCTTGCTTGATGGACAGTGGCATTGGGCAGCGATTAATTTGGGGCGGCGGCCGACGATAGGGGATGATTTGGTTTTGTGTGAGGCTTATTTGTTGGATTGGAGTTGTGAGATTGCGGAAGGGACGGAGGTCGAGGTTGAGATTATTAAGGAGGTGAGTAAGGCCATTAAGTGCAATAGTTTAGAGGAATTAAAAGAAAAGATTGCTCGTGACGTAGAGATGGTAAGAGCTTTTGCAAATTCTTAGAAAAAAAACTATACTTCTGAGCAAAATAAAAGATATCTATGCTTAATTTTTTGAGAAAGTTGTTTCCGGATACTCATCCCTTGCGTTTGTTGTTTCATCGTTTAAAAGCGGTGATCGCAGCTTTGATTTATTGGTTTCCGGCGGACAAGATGATTGTGGTGGGGGTGACCGGTACTAATGGCAAGACGACGACGGTTAATTTATTGACGGAGATTTTGGATGCGGCCGGGGAAAAAGTGGGGATGATGTCGACGATAAATTTTCAGGTCGGTGATCAACGCTGGACTAATGAAACGCAAAAGACGACGGCCAGTCCTTTTTTGATTCAAAAGATGCTTAAGCGGATGGCGCGTGAAGGGTGTAAATATGTGGTGATGGAAGTTTCTTCTCATGCTTTGGTGCAGTCTCGGGTTTGGGGTGTGAATATCGATGTGGCGGTGATTACGAATATGACCGGAGATCATTTGGAGTATCATGGTGGTTATGATGAGTATCGGGCGGCAAAGGCGATGTTGTTTGAAAAAGTGGCTAAGTCTCCGCGTAAATTTGGGGTCTCTAAGGTGATGGTGCTCAATGCTGATGATGCAGAGTATAATTTTTTTAATCAATTTGTGGCTGATCGTAAGCTTAGTTATGGTATGGGGTCAGCGACGGTTTATGCCGCTCAGGTAAACAATACTCCTCAAGGGTCTCAATATGTCTTGCATGTGCCGAACAATAAAGTTGATCTAAAATTGCAGATTCCTGGAGAGTACAATGTTTATAATTCCCTAGCGGCAGCGACGGCGGCCTTGGCTTTGGGAGTAGAGGTCGCCAACATTAAGAAAGGTTTAGAAAGAGTGCGCAATGTCGCCGGGCGCTTTGAGTCGGTGGATTGTGGACAGGATTTTAGTGTGATTGTGGATTATGCTCATACTCCTGATGCTTTGGAGAGTCTTTTTAGTCTTTATCGTAAGCTGACGCCCGGCCGTTTGTTTGCTGTTTTTGGTGCCACTGGTGGCGGTCGTGATAAAGAAAAAAGGCCAGCGATGGGCAAGGCCGTGGTTCAATACGCTGACTTTATTATTGTCACTAACGATGATCCCTATAAAGAAGACGAATGGCAGATTATCGAAAATGTTGCTGAAGGTGTAGAGCGGGAAGAAGGCAATAATTTTTGGAAGATCCCTGATCGTTTTGAGGCAATTAGGATGGCTCTGAGCTTGGCCAATGAAGGCGACTCTGTAGTGATTGCCGGTAAAGGAGCGCAAGAAAAGATCTTCTTAAAAGATGGTGCTCATCCCTGGAATGATCGCAAGGTGGTTGAACAAATTTTGTCTTCGAAGGTAGAGGTGGAGTTGTCAGAAGATGAACTGGTAAAAATTAAAGAATGAAGGGTTTTGTCTTAGTAGATAAGCAAAAGGGGATTAGTTCTTTCGCGGTGGTAAAGGATGTGAGAAAGAGATTTAATGTCAGGAAGGTTGGACACGCCGGAACTCTTGACCCATTAGCTAGTGGTTTGATGTTGGTGGCTGTCGGCGAGGGGACTAAGCTCTTAGAGTATTTCTTGGGGATGGAAAAAGAGTATTTAGTGCAGGCGCATTTTGGTTATGTGACTGAGACATTTGATGCTGAGGGGGAGTTGATCCCTTTTGCATCACAAGTGGAGGTGATTCCTACTAAGGAACAGATTAGAGAATTAATCGCTGAGAAATTTTTGGGAAAGATCGCTCAAGTCCCGCCAAAGTTTTCGGCGATTAAAATAGCGGGTAAAAAGGCCTATCAACTGGCAAGAAAAGGAGAGGCTTTAGAAATGAAGGCGCGCAATGTTGTGATTAAAAAATTTGAACAAGTTGGTGGTCAGTGGCCTATTTTTGATTTTAAAGTGACTTGTAGTAGTGGTACCTACATTCGTTCTCTCATTGCCGATCTGGGTGAGGCGCTAGGAGTAGGCGCTTATGTAAAAGAGCTCAGAAGGACAAAGATAGCAGATTATTCTGTCGCAGAAACTGATGATGATGTTTTGATTCCCTTGGAAAAAATGGTGAGAGATTTTGATCGTTGGGATTTAGATCGGGAAGCTTTTGATGGTTTAAGTAATGGTAAAATTTGGCCGGAGAGGGAGCTAGTGGCCGGTGAAATTTTAATGGCCTTTTACGAAGATAAGTTAGTTGGTATAGTCGAAAAGGCCAGTGGGGGAGGAGTAAAGTATCGTAAAGTGATTCATTAAGATGTTTGAGGATTTATCACAATTTGTACTGCCGTTTTTTAGCGCTTTTCTGCTGGTGGTAGTTTTGGTTTTGATTGCGCTAAAAAAATTTCCCGATTGGGGATTGATGGATAGGCCGACTAAATACGGTCTAAGGAGGAAACCTATTCCTTATTATGGCGGTTTGGCTATTTTCTTTGCTTTCTTGATTGCTGCGCTTAGCTTTTTACCTTGGGATCTTAACTTGTTGGGGATGTTGAGCGCTGGCGCTTTGATCGTTTTGGTGGGCTTTTTGGATGATTATTTTGAGGTTAGTCCTTGGGTGAGGATTTTTATTCAGTTTTTGGCGGCGGTGATTTTGGCGATTGCGGGGATTGGGATTCTTTCTATTAATTTGCCGTTTTTTGGCACTATTGCTTTTGGGGATTCTTTTTTACTCTCAGCTGGTTTTACGGTGGTTTGGATGATTGCGATCGTCAATGCGATGAATTTTTTGGATGGTGTCAGTGGTCTCAGTAGTGGCGTGGGGATTGTGGCGGCGCTCACTGTTTTTTTTCTTAGTATTCATCCAGGAGTGCATGAGGATCCGGCATCTCAGATGGGGTTGGCTAAGGTGGCGGTGATTTTGGCCGGTGTTTGTTTGGGCTTTTTCTTGTTTGAGTTTCCCAAGCCGAGGATCTTGATGGGGGATACCGGTAGTACTTTTTTGGGATTTTTGTTGGCTACCTTGGCGATTTATTCTGGCGGTAAGCTAGCAACTGCGTTTCTGGTTTTGGGTTTGCCTCTACTTGATGCCGTATGGGTGATTTTGAGGCGGACGTTTTCCGGGCGGAAGTTTTGGCATGGTGGGGATCGGGCGCATTTGCATCATCAGTTGCTCGATCTTGGTTTTAGTACTTCGATGGTGGTGCTTTTTTATCTCTTGATTACCGCTCTTTTTGGCGCAGCGGCGGTGTTGTTTGTTAATAGTCAGCAAAAGTTTTTTGTGATTATTGGGCTCTTTATCCTTAGCTTATTTTTGGCTTTTTCACTGACACTCTTGCCTAAAAGAAAATGATCATTTAGAGTAGCTATACTTAAGATTTGAAGCAATGTATGGCCGACGTGGTAGAAGAAATCAAGGGACGATTGGACATTGTGGATTTGGTTTCTCAATATGTGCAGCTAAAGAAAGCCGGTCGTAATTATAAGGGGCTTTGTCCTTTTCATAGTGAGTCGACGCCGAGTTTTGTGGTCAGTCCGGAAAAGCAGATTTGTCATTGTTTTGGTTGTTCTAAGGGAGGGGATGTTTTTACATTTATTCAGGAAGTGGAAGGAATTGGTTTTACTGAGGCTCTGCAGCTTTTGGCTGACCGTGTGGGAGTGAAGCTGGAGCAAAGTAAAATGAAGAAGTCTGCGGAAAATAAATCTTTAAAGGAAGAATATTTTGAATTACACAAGGTCGCCTCAAAGTTTTTTCAGGAGCAGTTGTTGGAGACAGACGCGGGAGCTAAGGTTTTGGAGTATTTAAAGAAGCGGGGGGTAAATGACGATACGATTAAGGAGTTTTCTTTGGGGTTTGCGCCGGATAGTTATGATGCTCTTTATCCTCTGCTGCTAAAGAAAGGTTTTAGGAAGAAAGTTTTGATTGATAGTGGTCTAGTGGTGTCGAAGCAAGTGGATGCTGAGGATATTTACGACAAATATCGGGCGCGGCTGATTTTCCCCATTTTTGATTATCTTGGGCGGATTTGTGGTTTTGGTGGGAGAGCTTTGAAACAAGGGCAGATGCCAAAATATTTAAATTCGCCGGAAAATGTGATTTATAATAAAAGTAAGATACTTTATGGACTTTCTCACGCGAAGCAGGCGGTTAAGGATGCTGATCAGTTGGTTTTGGTTGAGGGGTATTTTGATGTGCTTTTGCCTTATCAGACTGGTATTCAAAATGTAGCAGCTACTTCAGGTACCGCTTTGACTAAGGAGCATGTGAAGTTGATTTCACGTTTGACCAAAAATGTTCTTACCTGTTTTGATGCTGATAGTGCCGGTTTTGAAGCGACTAAACGCGCTTATCAACTTTTGGCGGAAAAAGATGTTCTGGTCAAGACTACTGCCGATTTTGATGGCAAGGATCCTGCTGATTTTGTGCGGTCTAATGCTGAAGCTTTTAAGGAGGTTCTTCAGAAAGCGCAGGGATTTGTCAGTTTTTATCTCCAAAATTTAGTGAAGCAGCATGACGGTGAGTCTTATGCGGGGAGGATGGCTATTTTGCGTGAATTGCTGCCATTGCTTAAACAAATGTCGGCTGCCGGTCGTGATCTCTATGTGCGTGAATTAGCGCAAAAATTGAGGGTTTCTCCAGAAGATATCTATGATGAAATCAATAATTTTAGTTTGCCGAAAGAGCATCCGGTGC
>CAYMGN010000029.1:5898-14828 GCA_964389995.1 uncultured Candidatus Peribacteria bacterium
CAAAGTAATGAAACAGCTAGTCGTGGCAAATTTGGTTATCCAGAATTAATTGCCGGTATTATGGCTTCGCGTAGTCATTTGATGGAGAAAGCGGAGGAGTTTTTGCAGGAAGAGGTTTACAAAGAAGTGCTTGATCAGTATAATTTGGCTTGTAAATCCGAGCAGATACAGGTATATTCTCTTTATTGTGAGGAAAAGTATCATCAGTTCTCTGAAGAAAAACTCTTTGAAGAATTAGAGAAGCTAGTTACGAGATTAAAACGAGAGAGAGTGGAAAAGAAATTAATGACGATTAGACAGGAGATCCAAGAGGCGGAAAAGGCTGGAGAAAAGGAGAAATTGCTCAAATTACTCACAGAACAACAAGAGTTTACTCAACAAAAAAATTTAATTTCAGACGCAGCCTATGGCAAGAACTAGAACATTCATCAGTCAACCATCAGATGATGAACTTTCCAAATATCCTGACGCGGTCAAACGCCTGATCAAAAAGGGTCGACAGCGTGGTTTCGTGACTCAGGACGAGCTCTTAAAAGCAATGCCCAATATCGAAGAAGACTTGATTCTTTTGGATGAGATCTATGGTCTTTTTGTTGGTTTGGGGATTGAGATTATTGATACCAGTGATTCGTTGATTTGGGATGATGATGAAGCAAAGGAAAAAGTCCTTGGTGCGAGTAAAAAAGGCAAGGGTAAGGGCAAAGATAATGAAGAAGAGGTAGAAGGTGGTAAAAAGAAAATTCTTGATATTGAGGAAAGAAAAAAGAAAAAGAAGAGAAAGGCAGAAGAATATAAAGAAATTGCCAATGATTCGATTAGATTGTATCTCTGTGAGATTGGTCGTGTGCCATTGTTAACAGCGAAAGAAGAAGTGGATTTAGCGAGAAGAATTGCCAAGGGAGATCAGGCCGCAAAGTCCCAACTAGCTGAAGCAAATCTACGTTTGGTTGTGAGTATTGCTAAAAAATATATCGGTCGTGGTCTTTCATTCTTAGATTTGATTCAGGAAGGAAATATTGGTCTTTTTCGTGCGGTAGAAAAGTTTGATCCCGATCGTGGTTTTAAGTTTTCTACTTATGCCACTTGGTGGATTAGGCAGGCGATCACTCGAGCGATTGCTGATCAAGCGAGGACTATCCGGATCCCTGTGCATATGGTGGAGACTATCAATAAGCTCACCCATGCGCAAAGGCGTTTAGTGCAGGAATTAGGTCGTGAACCTCTACTCGAAGAATTGGCGGCGGAAATGGATATGGAAGTGAAAAAGGTTCGTCACATCATGAAGATTTCTCAAGATATTGTTTCTCTGGAGGCGCCGGTTGGTACAGAGGAAGACAGTAAGCTTGGCGACTTTATCGAGGATGACGAGGCTCTTTCTCCAGCTGAAGTGACCAATCGCCAGCTCCTGAAAGAAAATATCCACGAAATGCTCCAGTATCTTTCTCCGCGTGAGAGGAAGATTATTGAAATGCGTTTTGGGCTAAAAGATGGAGTGGGGCACACTTTGGAAGAAGTGGGCAAGGAGTTTCATGTGACACGTGAGCGTATTCGTCAGATTGAAGCAAAAGTGTTGCAAAAACTGAAAGAGCACCCTACAAGCGTGAAAATCCGTCCTCACTAGAGTTGCGCTTTTAAAAAAAATCATTAAAATACATCTTAGTTTAATAAGAAAAAACCTATGCCAAAGAAACAAGCTCCTAAAAAGGATGAGGAAGCCAAGAGAAATCAGTTTCTAACAGAAGATGGTCAAAAGGCTACTCTCTTGACTAAAGAAGGGCTCGAAAAATTAAAAGAAGAGCTGCATACTCTCAAGACTGTAAAGAGAAAAGAAGTTGCTGATCGTATTAAAGAGGCGATTTCTTTTGGTGATCTTTCGGAAAACTCTGAGTACGATGAAGCAAAAAATGAACAAGCCTTTGTCGAAGGTCGTATCCTTGAGCTGGAAGAAAAAATCAAGAATGCCAAGATCATCTCTGGTTCTGCTGCGGCTTCTAACTCTGTGCAATTAGGTACTACTGTGCATCTTGAAAATATCTCTCGCAAAAATCAAAAGGAAGTCTATACAATCGTTGGTTCTACAGAAGCCGATCCTTTTGAAGGTCGTATTTCTAATGAATCACCTGTAGGTAGCGCCTTGTTAGATAAGAAAAAGGGCGACGTAATAAAAGTAACTGTCCCTGCCGGAAAAGTTGAATACAAGATCGTTAAACTCGCTAGTTAATTTATTGAACTAGCGTTGTTTCTTCTTTTGACGTCTTTTGCTTGTAGTGTATTTGCTCTTGTTCTTTTTTTCTGATTTTTTGTGTGACATTCTCAGTTTCACGTTTTCTTTCTCGCGTGGGTAGTCTTTTTTGTAGATTTTAAAGACGTGGTAGAAGTGCAAGAATGTTAGGGCAAAAGTGAGATAGAGCCAGAGGCGCATGGAGAAATAAGGGATGTTTTCGTAGCGTACGGCGAGGAGACCGAGGATTAATGCTCCGAGGATTACTGTCCGTCTTGCTGTTTTTTTGAAGAGTTTTTTGAAGGCGGGGTCGTTGTTTTTCTTTTTATCGTAGATGATACCAAAGATTGTGCCGCCGGCGATGAGGGCGATAGCGAGAATGATGAGGTGTGGATAGTAGCTAAAGCTACTGCCCGGAGCCGGTGTAAAGATGCCGCTGAGGAGATTGCTGAGGAATTCCATGCGAAAGAGGTTTACAGATTATTTTTGTATTTATTATAACGGAAATATAAGATTAGGCTAGAGGAGATCATCACCACTAGTGCGAGGATTTGTGGTACGCGAAAGATGCCAATCATTAAGATATCATCTCCACGAATAAAGCCCTCTAAGAAACGGAAAAGTGAGTAGAGGCTGAGGGCGCCTAGACCGACGAGTCCGTGATTTTCTGAGTCTTGATATTTGTCGTTTTGTCCAAGAGTGATAAAGATAGAGGCGGTGAGGATGGAGTAGAGGAAGGCGTAGATTTGAGTTGGATGAATCGGGACAGTGTATTTGATTAAGGGGCTTTCAAAGTTCACTCCCCAGGGCAGCGAGGTCTCTTTGCCGTAGTTGATTCCTTCAAAAAAGGCTCCCATGTGGCCGAGAGCTAGTCCGGCGATCACTGCGGGGACGATCACATCTACCCATTTCCAAAAGTTTTGTTCGTCACGTTTTTTGCAGGCAAAGTAGAGATAGAGGAAAAAAACGATTAGTGCACCATAAAAATTTAGTCCTTTGTCCCAGATATAAAACACTTGCAATAGGGATTGGAGGTCTAGTGAGCTGAAGTAGGTGCGATAGTTGAGGGCAATTGATAATGCGCGTGCACCGATGATGCTGACGAGGATTATTTTCCAGGAATTATCACTGAGAAATTGTAGTTTGAGGCGGTTTTTGATGCCTAGTCTGATGATAATGACAATAGTCAGGATAATAGCTGCCGAAACAAAGAGCCAGAGGTTATAGATGATAAAATATGGTGTTTCGATAAGAGTAGGATCCATATCTAAAAGTTAAAGAGTGCAATGAGACTACCAAGGATAAAGACCACTGGTAAAGCGATATTGGCGATGATACTTTTGCGGAAAAAATTGACTTTTAGGGAGGTGGCCACGTGCAGTAAAAAGATTACGGCGAGGATATATTTGAAAAATTGGCTGTTGTAGACGTTGAGTCCAGGAGGGATGTTGCTGAGGCCAAAATCTTTAGCGGTAAGGTAAAGTGAAAGGAAATAATAGACTAGATAAAAAGTAAGAAGCCAGCCACTGAGAGCGTTGAGTTCGCTGATGAAGGAGATTAAGAGTTGTTCTTCGATAGTTTGATTCTTTTTTCTTTCTTTGATTGCTTTTTTGACTTCTTTTAGTTGGTTTTTAGTTTTTTTCTTGTTTTCTTTGAGAGTTTTGATTGCGGTTTTTACCTTTGTGCGGTATTCGGGGGTGGGTTCTTTAAAATAGAGGAAATAAAATTCCCATAATTGTTTGTTGTAGACTTTGATTTGATCTTCGAGGGCTTGGATTTCCGGTGGTGTTTCAAAAAAAGCTTTGATGGAGGTGAGCATGTCATTGAGGAAGTTGCCGTTTTTTTTCTGAGTGGTGGTTTTTTCTTGCCATTCTTCGATGCGGTTGATGATGTCTTCGGAGAGGCTGTCCGGTTTTTCGCTTTTGTTGAGGTCTCTGAGCATGCTCTTGGTTTGCATCTTTAGTTCGATGCGTTTTTCTTGGAGCCCTTTTTCTTTTAAGGTTTTTTCTTGATCTTCGACGAAGTGAAGAAGGTCTTCTGCTGTTTTGAGGATGTAGTCGAGGTTGGTGCTGTTTTTGATCCGGAGTAGTTTGTTGATTTTTTTGTTGATCAGGGCTTTTTGATCTTCTTCGATCACCTGATCAAAATTAGTCAGTAATTGTTGCAATCTTTGGAGGAGGCTGTCGATTTTGTTTTTGACGATTTCTTGTTTTTTGCTGTTGGCGTATTCTTCGGTGGCCGCTTTTTTTGCCTTTGATTCTAATTCTATTTTTAGTTGTTCGTGTAGTTGATTAGTGGCGCTTTTTTTGGCTGCGGTGATTTCGTCAGCGGATGCTCCGAGAGGCCAGATGGCAGTGACGGTGAGATTGTATTCTAGCTGAAGTCGCCTAAATGCTTTTTCTTTGTCGTTGGAGGCGATGGTGCCAGTGACTGTTTTATTGTTTTTGTCGATCGCTTCAAAGACAAATTTGTTGCTGTTTTCAGTTTCCGGAGTGCTTTGATTTTCTTGGCCTTTTTCTTCATTAAGTGATAAGACGGAAAAACCGAGGTTGTTTAACTCAGTACGGGCGGCTTTTTCGTTTTGGGCATCGACAGAACCGCTCAGTTTTTTACCTTCTTTATTGGCTACTGTGTAGTTGTATCTAGGCATGATTTGAGTTTTCGATTGCTGCGGCTATTAATCCCTTAAATAATGGATGAGGTCTGTTAGGGCGAGATTTAAACTCAGGGTGAAACTGAGAGCCGAGCATGAAGGGGTGGTCTTTGATTTCAGTTATTTCAACTAAATCAGCTTTTTGATAAATGCCGGAAAAGTTTAATCCAGCTTTTTTGAGATCTTTTCGGAAAGCGTTGTTGACTTCGTAACGGTGGCGGTGTCTTTCGTTAATTTCTTTTTCTTGATAAAGCTTAAAAGTTTTAGAATCTTGAGAAATCGAGCAGGGGTAGGACCCTAGTCTGAGAGTGCCGCCTTTATTTTTGTCTTCGGATTGGCCAGGGAGGAAGTGAATAACATGATTTTTCGGTCCGTTTTTGTTTTCTTCGTCAAATTCTTCGGAAGTGATTTTGGGGTTTTTGAGCATTGTCCTAGCAAATTCGATGATCATGATTTGCATGCCGAGACAGATGCCGAGGTAGGGGACTTTGTTTTCACGAGCGTATTTTGCGGCCATGATTTTGCCCTCGGTGCCACGGGTGCCAAAACCTCCGGGGACGAGGATGCCATCTGCAGAGCGTAATTTTTCCCAGTTTTTTTCGTCTTTTTCTTCTAATTTTTCGGCGGAAACCCAGAGTAATTCTAACTCTCTTTCTTGGTGATAGCAGGCGATTTTTAGTGATTCTATTACGGAGAGATAGGCGTCATCGAGTCCGGTGTATTTGCCGACAAGAGCGATTTTGAGTTTTTCTTTTTTTGCTTTGATTTTGTTGACGATTGTTTCCCAGGTTTTGAGGCTGGGGGTGGATTGTTTGAGGTGGAGTTTGCGGGCGATTAGTTCTGTTAGCTTGTACTTTTCGTAATTGAGAGGTACTTCGTAGATAGAGTTAACAGTCTGAGCGGGGATCACGTACTCGACATCGACATCACAAAATAGAGCAATTTTTTTCAGATGTTCTTTTTTGATGTGTTTGTCTGCTCGGGCGAGGATAAGGTCTGGCTGGATGCCGATTGAGCGGAGTTCGCGGACTGAGGCTTGAGTCGGTTTGGTTTTTAATTCTTTAGCGGCTTCGAGGTAGGGGAGGAGGGTGAGATGGACAAAGAAGGTGTTTTCGTGGCCGAGTTTGGTGCGGAGTTGACGGATGGCTTCCAGATAGGGGAGTCCTTCGATATCGCCGACTGTACCTCCGATTTCTACCATCATGATGTCGCATTTGGATTTTTCTGCTGCTTTGGTGATCTTGTTTTGAATGGCTTTGGTGATGTGGGGGACGATTTGGATGGTTTTGCCGAGAAAGTTACCTTTGCGTTCTTTTTCTAGCACTTCGTAATAAATCTTGCCGGTTGTAACTGATGAGAGTTTGCTGAGATTGGTGTCGATGAAACGTTCATAATGACCGAGATCGAGGTCTGTTTCGCCGCCGTCATCGGTAACAAAAACCTCTCCATGCTGAAAAGGACTCATGGTTCCTGGATCAACATTGAGGTAAGGGTCAAGCTTTTGTGTAAAAACTTTTAGTCCGGTTGATTTCAAAAGTGCACCGATAGAAGCGGTCGCAATCCCTTTTCCAAGGGAACTACAGACTCCTCCAGTGACAAAGATATACTTACACACGTATTTTTTATCTTTATTTATAACGTATCTACTTTAGTGGAAAGGGCTTTTTTCTGCAAGCCCAAGCTTGGGATTAATAGCCAATTTTCTTTTTGGCCTCTGCTAGGGTTTTTGTAGCCAGTTTTTTTGCTTTTTCTGCGCCCTGTTCGAGGATCTCAGTGATTTTTTCTGGCTGGGCGATTATTTCTTGAAATTTTTGGCGGGCGGGGTCGAATTTTTGATGGATTTTTTCGAGTAGGGCTTTTTTGGCATGGCCGTAACCGTAACCACCATCACGGTAGTTTTTGGCCATAGCTTCGATTTCTTCCTCTGAGGCAAAGAGTTTGTAGAGGGCAAAGACGTTGCAGGTTTCGGGATCTTTGGGGTCTTCTAATGCGCTGGAATCAGTTTCGATACTCATCACTTGTTTTTTTAATTCTTGATCGCTGCCAAAGAGGTCGATGGTGTTTCCATAAGATTTGCTCATTTTTTGGCCGTCGATGCCTGGTACGACTGCAACTTCTTCTTTAATCAAAGGATCCGGTAGTTTAAAAGTTTGGCCAAAGAGATGATTGAATTTTTCGGCGATGTCGCGAGTCATTTCGATATGCTGTTTTTGATCCTGGCCGACAGGGACGACGTCCGGTTGATAAAGTAAAATGTCTGCTGCTTGAAGGATGGGATAATTAAAAAGCCCGACGGAAATTTCTTTCTTTTTCTTTTGTTGGGCATCTTTCCAGGCATGAGCTCTTTCGAGGAAGGGGATGGTGGTGATGCAATCGAAAATCCAGCAAAGTTCGGAGTGTTCGGAGAGGGCGGATTGTTTAAAAAAGACGGTTTTATCTGTGTCTAGGCCGAGCGCGATGTAGGCGGCAGCCAACTCGAGAGTTCTTTGACGCATTTTTTTTGGATCTTTGACGGTGGTGAGGGCGTGGAGGTCAGCAATAAAAAGATAGCATTCGTGATCCTCTTGCATTTCTACGTGTTGTCTCATCGCCCCGAAGTAATTGCCGAGGTGAGGAGTGCCGCTGGGTTGTATGCCGGAAAGTAAGCGTTTCATGAGCCTATCTTAGCAAAGATTGCAATCAGGGGGTAGTTTTCTTTTAGTTGATGTTGCTGGGGTTGACATCGATTTTCAGTGAATCGAGTTTGAGGCTGCGGAGGATTTGATGGATTTTTTGTTTTTCGTTCAGTTCTTTGATCAAGACTATGTAACGGTACTTTTGTTTGATTTTGGGAATATAAGCTGGATAGACATTGATTTGAAATTGGTCTTCTTGCTTGAGACTTTTGGCCCAGTTTTGGATTTTTGCGGCTACGGATTCGGCTTCTTGTTTCGCTGCACGGAGGGAGTTTTCTTCGATGGTGATTTTGCAGAGGTGACTGTATGGCGGGTTTTTGAGTAATTCTCTTTGAGTTCTTTCGTAATTGTAAAATTGGTCAAAATCCTGGGCCTTAATAAACTGGTAGATATGATGGTCGGGATTGTAGGTTTGGATGAGGACTTTTCCGGCGGTGTCTCCGCGACCTGCTCTACCGGCTACCTGGGTCATTAATTGAAAGATTCTTTCAGAGCTGCGAAAATCCGGGATGTTTAGGCCGATGTCGGAAATTACAACGCCGACTAGACTCACTTTAGGGAGGTGCAGTCCCTTGGCGATCATTTGGGTGCCCACGAGGAAATCCGCCTTGTGATCGCGAAATTGTTGATAGATTTCTTTAAAAGAATTTTTTTTGGAAGTGGTGTCTTTGTCTGCTCTCAGTACTCTTGCTTGGGGAAAGAGTTTTTTTAGTTCTTCTTCAATGCGTTCCGTGCCGACGCCCACGTATTTGATATAGGCGCTTTTGCAGTTTGCACATTTTGTTAATGGCGGGGAAATTTTGCCGCAGTGGTGACAAATGAGGCTGGGGCTGCTCATGGTGTAGCTGTGGTAGGTCATGGGGATTTCGCATTCCGCGCAGGTAGCTGCTTCGCCACAGTCTCGACAAATCATTGAGCTGGCTGTCCCACGACGATTGAGAAAGAGGATCGCTTGGTTGTTGGACTCGATAGTGTTTTTTAAGGCTTGTTGGAGGTCCTCGCTAAAGATTGAGTAGTTTCCCTTTTTAAATTCTTGGCGGAGATCGACAATTTCGATTGTTGGGAGTTGGCGATTGCCGATGCGTTTTTTGAGTTTTGTGGTGTTATCTTTGAGGATGGTTGCGGTCTCGATACTGGGAGTGGCGCTGCCGTAAATGGCTCGTAATTTCGGATCGATTTTTTGCATTTCTTCGATTACCTCGTGGATTTTGTAGCGGGGAGAGCTGTCTTGTTTGTAGGAATTTTCGTGCTCTTCGTCGATGATGATGGTGTGCAGTTTTTGGAAAGGAGAAAAAATAGCCGATCTCGAGCCAATGATTAATTTTGCTTCGTTTTGCCAAATCGCTTGCCAATTGCGGTAACGTTTGCTGGCGGTGATTTT
>CAYMGN010000030.1:0-14703 GCA_964389995.1 uncultured Candidatus Peribacteria bacterium
CATCCTACCTCTCCTCCGAGTTGGTAGGCCAGTTTCATCTGCTTTACATTACCCTTTGTATTGATAAAGGAGTAAGAAAATATTTGACTAAAGCTATTGAAAACCTAAAAAATAATGGTGATTACAAAGCAATGATAAGACTAGCTGCTTTTGTTGGTCTTAAGGACGATTTAAAAAGTGAGTTTGAATTTCGAGCTTTGAGATTATCGCTAGAAATAAATGTGATTCTATCTAATCCAGGAGAAGAACCTGATAAGGCAGCTGTAAAAGTTATCAACTTGAAACACCTTATAGAATCTCTCGGCCACAAGATTTCTCCAGAACAAGAACAAGGCCTTGCAGATTTGAAAAAAACAGATCGGCATAGCTTTTTCTCTAAATAATTTTAAAGATCACCGTCAGTTTTGCCTTTTTGGGCTGAATGTGCTATAATAAGGTTAGTCCTTCAAAAATAAAAAATGAAAAAAACTTTGATTCTTACGGCATTTTTGCTGTCACTTTTGGTGGCTAATCCAGCAGTTTTTGCTGAAGAAGCTCCTGTACATAACTGTAGCTATCAGACACCGGATGATGTTCAGTTTGAGGCAAAGACCGTTTCTGTAAGGCGTAAACTAAAAGTAGAACCGGAAGAAGTTTTTAGAGTGAAGGTTTTTATGCAAAACCGTAGTAATGTGCCTTGGTTCTCTGCAGATAGCAATTGTGGTGGTAACAAAGTGCATTTGGGTACTGATCGTGAAAGGGATCGTTTAAGCCCGCTTTATCTCAACTATACTGATGAGGTGGAGAATACGAACTGGCTACAAAGAAATCGGATTGGATTAGACCAAGAGAGAGTGGATCCGGGCGCAGTAGGTTCGTTTACTTTTTGGGCGAGAGCTGGGAAGGAAGCTGATGTGATGAAAGAATATTTCACGCCAGTAGTCGAAGGAGGACCGTGGATTGAGAGTGGGGCTTTTGATTTTGAACTAATGGTTGGTGAGACAAATGATTCTCTAGTGGATGTGCGTCAAAAATTGATGCTCAGCCGTAATAGTGGATCCGTGAAGGATATCAATCTCGACGGTGAAAAAATGCTTTTAGTGGATATTTCCGACCAGACTGTGACTATTCATCTGGACAATCGTCCGCTACTGACTTTTCCGGCTAGTACTGGAGCACCATCCACACCGACACCTTACGGGGAAACAACGATTACTTTGAAGCAGCATGTGAGGGTGGGGTCTTCGCCGCCGCATTACATTATGCCGCGTTTTATGTGGTTTAGGGCTGGTGGTTACGGCTTTCATGCTCTGCCTAGCTTGGCCAATGATAACGGTGTGTTTTGGACGGAAGCGCTCAATCATATCGGTGTGCCGGTCAGTCACGGCTGCGTGCGTCTCTTGCCTGAGGATGCGGACTTCCTCTTTAATTTTGCGGAAATTGGTACGAGGGTGAAAGTCGCGCCTTAGGTCCAGGCGGAATGAGAAATGGTCCTTTTGTTTTTGGGGTATTTGCTTTATAATTTTTTTCCAAAGATATTAAAGCTCTCCCTATGTCGCAACTCCTTGAAGGTCTGAATGCAAAGCAAATCGAAGCCGTCACTCATGCTGATGGACCGCTTTTGGTGGTCGCAGGTGCGGGTAGTGGCAAGACGCGAGCTTTGACTTATCGTATTGCCTATTTAATCGAAGAAAAAAAGGTCAATCCCTGGAATATTCTGGCGGTGACTTTTACTAATAAAGCAGCTACGGAAATGAAAAATCGGATTACCGAACTGCTCACTTCTCAGGTGGATCAGGCTTTTATCGATACTTTTGGTCCCCTACTAGACATTGCCGAGGTACGAAACGTCAATACCGCGATCCCGACAATCGGCACTTTTCATTCGATTTGTGTGCGGATTTTGCGTAAACATATCCATCTGCTGGAATACGAAAACACCTTTGCGATCTATGACATGGCTGATCAGCAGATCTTAGTGAAGCGGATTATGGAAGAAATGTACCTCGATCCAAAAAGAATCAACCCAAAGGCGATTTTGAGTCATATTTCCAATGCGAAGAATCAACTGATGACTCCGGAGGCTTATGGACAATATGTGAATTCTGACTTTATGGAAAAAGTAGCCGCAATCTATCCTAAATATCAAGCTGCTTTGAGACGAAATAATGCCCTGGATTTTGATGATATCATCATGAAAACGACGCAACTGTTTGAGCAGTTTCCCGATGTAAAAGAGCAATATCAGGATAAATTTAAATATATTTCGGTGGATGAGTATCAGGATACCAATAAAGCTCAATACGTACTGATTAGTCAGTTGGCTGAGAAACACAAAAATATCTGTGTGATTGGTGATGCTGATCAAAGTATTTATGGCTGGCGTGGGGCGACTATTCAGAACATTCTCGACTTTGAAAAAGACTATGAAGGGGTGAAAACAGTTTTTCTTGAGCAAAATTATCGTTCTACGCAGGTGATTTTGGATGCGGCCAATATGATTATCGCCAAAAACAAGACCAGGCAGGACAAAAAATTGTGGACTGATCGTGAAGGTGGGGAAAAAATCGTGCAATGGGTAGCTGATAGTGGTCGGCACGAGGCGGAATTAGTGGCTCGTGAGATCAAGAGTTTACTCGATAATAGTGAGTACCCCAATTACAAGGACTTTGTGATTCTCTATCGGACGAACGCGCAGTCGCGGATTATGGAGGAGATGTTCTTGAGATATGGCATTCCTTATAAAATTGTGGGAGGGATTCGCTTTTATGAAAGGAAGGAAATCAAAGACTTGTTGGCTTATTTGCGGGTGATTCAAAATCCTCATGATGAGATTAGTCTTTTGCGGATTATCAATACCCCTTCGCGGAAGATCGGGGCTAAAACTATTAGTTCTGTGGTAGGGTTTGCGCGGCAAAATAACTTGTCTCTTTTTAATGCTTTGCTTTTGGCAAAAGAGATCCCGGATTTTTCGGCGGCTAAGGTGCAGACTTTGGAAAAATTTGTAAAACTGATCAAGGATTTGCAGAGTTTAAACAAAGAGTTTCCGGCTTCGGGCATGATCAAACATGTAGTGGAAATGACCGGGTATAAAAAAATGCTCAATGATGGCAGTGTCGAGGGCGAAGCAAGGCTAGAAAATATCGGGGAATTGGTCTCTGTTGCTCATAAATACGATAAACTAGACGCCGGGATGTCTCTCAATATCTTTTTAGAAGAAGTAAGTTTGATTGCTGATGTGGACAATCTAGATGAAAGTGACAATGCGGTGACTTTGATGACTGTACATTCCGCTAAGGGATTGGAGTTTAATAATGTCTTTATTACCGGCCTGGAAGAAGGTATTTTTCCTCATAATCGTAGTCTGCTCGATCCTAATGAATTAGAAGAAGAACGGCGACTAATGTATGTGGCGATGACGCGGGCGATGGATAGGCTTTATCTTTTGCATGCGCGGTCGAGGATGCTTTATGGTGAGGCGAAGGCCTTGGCGCCTTCGCAGTTTTTGAGTGAAATCGATGATGAGCTGGTGAAGAGTAATTTTGCCAACAGTGGAGTGCGGCGGGCGGTTTCTCTGTCCGATATTGGGCGGCGGCCGGTGCCTATTGAGCTTGATGAAGGCGTGATGCCGGATTTGGGTACGGGTGACAAAGTAAATCATCCTAATTTTGGTAGAGGAATTGTGGTTGGTTTGACCGGTGGAGTGGTGACGGTGGCTTTTGAGGATCCGAAGGTGGGGATTAAGAAACTAGCTTTGAGCGTGGCACCATTGAAGAAAATCTAGATCTGAGGTAAAATATAGAAGTAAAAATTGTCTATGTACGACTACCATAAAAAATCGAATCATCTCTTACTCTATATCCTGATTGCTGGGATTAGTTTTTTGTTGGGGTGGCAGTTAACGGCCTGGGGTTTTCTGGCTGAGGACAACGGTAGTCAAAGACTGGTAGAAATCCCGGAATTCGACCGAGATAATGTGCGTTTTGAGCTTGATGATGAGGCAAAGGCGGATTTGAGCTTGTTTTGGCTAGTGTGGCAAGAACTTGAGGACAAATATGTACGGACTGAAAAAATCAATTATTCCAATATGGTCTATGGGGCGATTAAGGGGATGGTGGATTCTTTAGAGGATCCTTATACTGTCTTTATGGACCCCAGTGAGAGTGAACAGTTTAATGCGAGTCTCCATGGTACTTTGGAGGGTATTGGTGCGGAATTAACAATCGAGGACCAACTATTGACCGTGGTTTCCCCTCTCAGAGATAGTCCTGCGGAAAAAGCGGGTATTTTGCCTGGGGATGTGATTTTTAAGATTGATGGAGAAATCGCTGCTGATATGACTTTGTTTGATGCGATTATGTCTATTAGAGGAGAAAAAGACACTCCTGTGGTATTGACGATAGTACGCGAAAGTGTGGATGAGCCTTTTGATGTGACTATTGTGCGTGACAGTATCGATCTTGATAGTGTCACTAAAGAGCTTTTAGAGGAAAATATTGCTTATGTGAGCATCAATCAGTTTAATGAAAGGACTCGTGATGAATTTGCAGCGGCTTTGTCAGAGTTGATTTTGGATCCGCCGGCTGGTTTGATCTTGGATTTGAGATTTAACGGTGGTGGATACCTCAATTCTTCTGTGGATATATTGTCATTCCTTCTACCGGAAGATCAGATTGCTGTGAAAATTGAAGAAAGAGGACAGCCAGATGATATCCTCTATACTGAAGGTCAAACTAGACTCACTGATGTACCGATGGTGGTATTGGTCAATGAAGGTAGTGCTTCGGCCTCAGAGATCGTTGCGGGTGCACTCCAAGACTACGAAAGAGCGGTGATTATGGGGACGCAAACCTTTGGTAAAGGAAGTGTACAAGAAGTAGAACAATTTGCTGATGGATCGAGTATTAGATTGACTGTGGCGCGCTGGTTCACTCCAAATGGCACCAACGTCGATCATGAAGGCCTGGCGCCAGATATCGTGGTGGAAATAGACGAAAACGATGCTGAAAACAACGTAGATACTCAACGCAATGCTGCTATTGAGTATTTAAAAGCTTTATAATAGTTTTGACGATTTCGTCGATGCTGCTGTTGGATTTGACGATGTAGTCGGTGGCTCCCAGTTCCATCGCTTTTTTGGTGTCATTGTCCTGGCCGAGATTTGAGAGGACAATGATGGGGGTTTGGGCAAATTCGGGGTGGTTTTTTAATTCTTCAAGCACCTCAAAACCGTTTTTGATTGGCATAATGAGATCAAGGAGAATAATATCGGGATTGGATTCTAGAGCCCCGCGGACGGCTTCTTCGCCATTGATTGCAGAAACTACTTCAAATCCTTCTTTTGCTAGTTTTGTTTCGTATACTTTGAGGAGGAACTGGTCGTCCTCGGCTATGAGTGCTTTCATAATATTATTATACTATATTTTTGAGGTAAAGTTAAGAAATAAAGAGGGGAAATTTGTATATAGCTAGTTCTTTTGCTAGAATTTTAGTTATCGTAAGCACTAATTTATGGCGAACAAAAAGGTTTTAATCATTGAGGATGAAGTAGCCCTTAATGAGACACTCTCAGATCTTTTGGGGAGGACTTACAAGATTTATTCCGCAGTTGATGGGCCGGATGGCTTGAAGAAAATCCAGAAAGAAAAACCGGATTTAGTGCTTTTGGATATTTTCTTACCAGGGATGGATGGTTTTGAAATTTTGGAAAAAATCCAGAAAGATAAAAAACTCAGTGAAATACCGGTGATTATTCTATCTAATTGTGGCGGACAAAAAGATATTGAAAGAGGTTTGGAATTGGGAGCGAAGGAATTTTTGATCAAGGCAAACACCGATCTCAAATCGATTTCAGGCAAGGTGGCTTCTGCTATTAAATAGCGTAAGTACTTGGTTTTTGTTCTCGGGTGCCGGTGGTTTGATTTTTGACCATGGGGATTTTTTGGTCTAGCTCTTGGATGACAGAGATCATGTGATCGATTTCGGCTTCGGTGTTGGCGGCGGTTAGTTGGATACGAAAGCCGACTTCTTCCTTAGGGACCATAGGGTAAGGCGAAAGAGTGACGTAAATCCCTTGATCGTAGAGGTACTGACCGATGAAATGGATGTCTTCGTAGCGCTCGATGGCGACGTGAAAAATGGGGAAATTATTGTCATTGAGGGTGTGGATGTTCATGTCAGCAAGTGCATCGGCTGTTTTGCGTGAGAGATTGTAGAGGTGGGCTCGATAGAGGTCGCCCCGGGTTTGGTTTACTTCAAAGGATTTGAGGAGCATGCTGAGGACGGGGATGGGGGCGGGACCGGAATAGAGATAGGGATCAAAGGCGATTTTCATTTCCTTTTTGAGAGTGGGTGGGCAAGTGATAAAGCCAACTAAATTAGAATAGGACTTAGAGAGGCCGCCGATGTAAATAACGCGATCATAGTTGTAGCCAAAGTGTTTTATAGTACCATTTCCTTTCTTACCATAGGGAGAGAGCTCGTATTTGTCTCTTTCGCCCAAAATGCCAAAGGCGTGGGCATCATCTAGATAGAGGTAGGCGTCATACTTTTCAGCTAAGGCCATAAAATCATCAATTGGTGGAAAATCACCGTGCATGCTATAGACTCCGTCGATACAAATTAGTTTTCGCTTCTTAGTGCTCTTTTTGAGCTGTTCTTCTAAATCATTGGGGTCGTTGTGGCGAAAGGAATGAAGAGTGGCTCCGTAATGACAGGCGCAGACACAACCATCATAAATTGTCTTGTGTGCTCTTTTATCGAGGAAAAGATCTCCCTCTTCGGCAAGGAAAGGGAGGGCGTAGATGTGAGTGAGGGTGATGGTGGGCATGATAATACAATCAGGGGCCTCAATGAGCTCGCAGATCCTTTTTTCCAGTTCTTGATAGAGATATGGGCTTCCCAGCAGTCGAGATTGGCCGGGATAAGTGGTGAGTTCGGGGATATGGTCGGCGACAGAGGCTTGAATTTCCGGATCAACATCAAATCCTAAATAATTACAGGAAGCAAAATCAGTGAGCCATTTATCTCCTACACGGATTTGGCGGTGCCGGACTTCGTCAATTACAGCATCGGACATAGGGCTTTTTTTGATCAGTTCCATGAAGGTTTTGCTGGATTGAAGCTTACGTTGGTAGCGAGAGGGCTTGCTATTTTTTGGAGATTGTAAACTTGCGTGCACACGTGCAGAAGGGGTATGTGCATCTTGAAAAGCGCCATGTGGAAAATCTTTCATAGGACTAAATTTAGGGGGAATGAGTGTTAGTTAGTATAGATGCGTAGTCTTGATTATTAAAGTAAAAGTGCTTCTGGCAAGGAAAAATCTAAAGACAAACTTGCAAAAAGTTGAATTTCTCGATACGACCGCCTATAGTGAGGATTAGTATTTAAACTAAAAAAATATGGTTAACTTTCTGAGAAAAAAACTGGTATTGCTACTTGCTGCTCTGATGATTATTGGTGCGTTTGGTGCTTGTAAGAGGTCGGAAAATGAGAATAAAATGAGTAATGAAACGGAAAGAACAACTGAAAGTAAAGCTGGAGATGATGTTTTAGTGATTTCTCATAGTTTGTGGCCGCCGGATAAGATTGCTTTTTTGGCTGAAGAACTCGATCTCTATGAAAAATACGGCGTGGAAGTAGAAACAATTGCCATTGATGGGTATGACGAGTTATTTGAGTTAATCGAAGGTGGTGAAGTAGATATTTGGAGTATGACACTGCTGGATTTGGTGACTGGACGAGCTGAGGGTGAGGATTGGCAGGCTGTTTTGATGCAAGATTCTTCTGCCGGTGCTGATGGGATTGTAGTGCATCCAGATAGTGGTATTGAGTCCATTGCTGACCTCGAAGGGAAAAGAGTGGGGATGGAAGCTGGTACAGTCGGGCAATTTTTCTTAGCGGCGCTTTTGGAGAAAGAAGGTTTGAGTTTGGACGATGTGGAAGCGGTGACTGTCGGTGCTGAGGATGTACCACAGGCTCTGATGGAAGATCGGACAATCGACGCCGGTGTTACTTATGAAAGTACTTTGAGTGATGTGGTGGGTGAGGGTGCTGTTTTACTGGTTGACTCTTCTAAAGAAAGAGGTTTGATCGTGGATGTCTGGGTTGCGCATGAAAGTGATATAGAAAACGATACGGAGCGTCATGCAAAGGCTTTGGCAGCGATCTTGGAAGCAGGTGAATTCTTGAGAGACAATCCGGAAGAAGCAGCTGCTCTAATGCATGAATCACTGCAACTGACTGAGGAGGAAACGATTGCGACATTTGATAAACTGAGGATTCCGGATTTGGCTGAGAATGTCACTCGCTTTGATCGAAATTCGGGTTTTCAATCGCTACATACTTTGACTAGGCAGGCAGTAGAATTTCTCTTGGATGAAGGGACAATTACTGAACAAGCCGATGCTGATAGAATCTTGAACAGTGCGGCCTTGGAGTATATTAATGATGAATTTTAGGACTTTGTCAGTGCTAAAGTAAAGGTGACTGTGGTTCCTTTGTCTTTCTTGCTTTCCACCTTGATGTTTTCTTTAGAAGATTTGAAGAAGATCGAAGCGAGATAGAGATTGAGGCCGATACCTTCAGTGTGCTTTTTGAGAGCGTTTTTGCCTCTAAAAAATTTGGTAAAGAGCTTGCCTTTTTCTTTTGCTGACAGGCCGATACCGCTGTCGGAGATGGTAAAAACAGCTTTATTTCCCTCAGCTTTGACGTTTACCTTAATGTTGTTTTTGCGTTTGTCTGAGCCGTAGCGGAGGGCATTATCGAGGATTGAAGAGGCGATCTGAAATATTTTTGGATCTGCTTTGACGAAGAGATCTTTAAATTTCTTGTTGGGGAATTTTACTATAGTGCGCTTTGGATCGTAATTCTTCTTTTTTGCTTCTTTTGTAAGATGCTCGAGTATTTTTTGGACTGAGACTTTTTCCTTTTTGATTTTGATCTCCTCTTCTTGAATTTCGGCAATAGTCATTAACTCGTCGGCAAATTTTTGGAAGCGGTGGGATTGGTCTGAGAGCTTATTGATGGCTTCCTTTTGCTTTTTATTGAGTTTACCGAGCACTCCATCCAAGAGGGATTCGATGGTCCAATTGATAACGGAAAGTGGTGTGCGAATTTTGTGAGAGGCGACGCTGATGAAGTCGTTTTTGACCTGTTCGGCTTCTTTTTCTTCGGTGATATCGCGGAAAACCCAGATACGGCCGAGGAGATTGCCGTCCTGTGAAGTGACCGGCTTGGTGTAAATACGAAGAATATAGTATTTTGGCTTGTGGATAATAATTTCGCTGGCAAGGGAGGTTTCGTAGTCGTTGCTTTTGATTAGTTTTTGGATTTCGAGACCTTTTTTGGGGTCTTTGTATTCTGTTTTTTTGTCAAAGAGGAAGTTGAGGATTTTTTCGGCCTTTTTGGACCTTAGTCCGCGGCTCTTGAGTTTGAAGAGACTAAGAAAACTTTTGTTGAATGCTGAGGCTTTATTTTTGATGCTAAAGAGGATCATCGCTTCATTTGAGGACTCGAGGATGGCGGCGTAACGTCCTTTTTCCGCTAAGATTTTGCGGGTTTTACGGAGGATGGACTGGGCCATGGAGTTGAAATTTTGGGCGAGGAAGCCGATTTCGTCTTTTCCGGGTATCTTGATGCGGTGGGAGAGATTACCTTCTTTAAGTTTAAAAACACCTTCGGTGAGTATTTTGATGCGATTTACTACTACTCGGGCGAAGAGTCCACCGGCAAAAAAGATTATGAAGCTGATGATGGCGACGGAAAGGAGGATAGATCTGGTAAAACTGTTGACCACTGCATAGGCAGCACTTGTAGGGATACGGATGATGAGCTGCCATTGATTGCCGTCAAATCCGAGGTAGCCTTCTGAGGTTTTGCCACTGGTGACGTAGTTTTCGGTATTTGTTTCAAGCTCATAAATAGTTGGGAACTGGCCACTGACATGCTTGGCTGAGATGATGCGACTTTGGCCGTTGAAAAGAAAGATCTCCATTTGTTCAGGGGTATTTTCGAGGAGATCCTCAATTACAGCCCAGGAGAATTCGGCAAAAAGGATGCCTTGAAACTCGTTTTTTTCGTTAAAGACTGTGTTGGCGAGGACGACTGTATCTTTGCCGGTAAAGTCGGAGCGGATGAGGTCGCTGATGGCGATGAAATCTCTTTCGGCTTCTTGATACCATTCTTGCTGGTTCACTTTTTTGCCGATGGAGGTGCGATCGGTGGCTGAGACTATAGTTCCAGTTGTGTTTGTGAGATAGATATTGTCGTACCATCCAAGTTGAATGAGGTTTTTACGGAGGATGCGGGATTTTTCTTCATTGTCGATTTGAGAATTTGAAAGGGTCGAGTCACTAATTAGAAGCTGGAGATCGTTGAGACGTTGATAGATTGTTCTGTTGATGGACTGGAGAGTGATATCGACTGTATTGGAAAGGGTGTTGTGGATTTCTTCCTGGAGGGTTTGTTTGCCGATGCTGTTTACTATCAGGGCACTGAGTCCTAAAGCTACATAGGTCATTGACAGGAGGAGGAGGATCACTTTTTTGCGGAAACTGAAGCTACTGAAACTTTTTTTTATTGTTTGGAAGAAACTCACGATTTTGGGCTTGATGTAATCCTAATATTATAGCATAAAAACGCTATCCTAAACAAGGTTAAAGCTTTATTTGAAGGGATTACTAAGCCTTTTTGATCGGCAATTCGATCTGAAATGTACAACCGCCATCTTTACTGCTTTCTAAATGGATGGTGCCATTGAGGGAGTCGGTGATAACTTTGGCTATGTAGAGACCTAAACCGAGACCTTCGACTTTTGGTTTGCCGCGATGGTTGTGGCGATAAAACTTCTTGAACACTTTTTTATGTAGTCTTTTAGGGATGCCAAAGCCTTGATCTTGCACGGTGATTTTGAGTTTAGTTTTTTGTACTTTGAGATCGATGCTTACGGTCCCCTCTTGATCGGAATATTTGAATGAATTAACGATTAGAATACGCAAAAGCTGATGGAGGAGGCCACCATCGGTGATGATTTCGTTTTTCTTGGGATCAAAATTAAATTTTATTTTTAGTTTTTTGTTGCTGAGGCGTTTTTCTAATTCTTCTTTGAGGCTTTTGATGATTTCTTTGAGATTGGTATTTTGGAGGGTGATTTCTACTTTATCTCCCTTGATATTGGAAAGTTTTTCGATGGTGTTGATTGTGAGGTTCATGCGATTGGCAGCTGAGTTGATGTCCGCAATCATTTTTTGTCTTTCTTTAGGAGATTTTTCCTCTTCTAACAATTCTGAAAGCCATTTAATTGCGGTAAGTGGTGTGCGCATCTGATGGGCGGCGATCTTGGTGATGGACTCTTTAAAGAGTATTTCTTCCATTTCTTCCTTATAAGCATAGGCCAAAAGGGTGATTGCGAGCAGGAGAATCAAGGCGACGAAGATAGAAGTAAGGCCCAGAGGATAAAAAAGTGACAAAATCAGTAACAAAATCGCCACCGTCATCAGGATGACAGTAGCGATTTGGAGAAAATTGATTTTAGGTTTTTCTTGATTGTACAAGTCTACCTAGTTAATTCGATAGTTGGTGCGGCTCCGGAACCACCAGCCCCTTCACCTTCCGGGTCACAGGCGCCGACGGTGATAGCACCGTTACTATCCTTAAGGAGGTAATAATCCGTGTTGGATTCAGAGCCGGTTTGAGGATCACTAGGAACAGTAGCGAGATAATTTGATCCGATTGCTGAGAGGTCGACGCAGCTGACTTCTGTTGTTTGGGCTCCACAAGTGGTGTTTGCACCGGTGGCACAGGTACCAATAACGCTGTATTCGTCTGCGGTTAGAGCTTCAATAGTTGAGTAATGTGTTCCCTCATTGTCTACTTGGTATTTGACCACGGCTTCAAGGATAGTGCTGATATCACTGGAGCGGCGAGAGTTACGAGCTTCGTGGAGTCTCCGTGCCGGATCGATTGCGACAAAAATGGCGGCTGCGAGGATTGCGATGATGGCAATCACGATAATTAGTTCAATCAGGGTAAAACCCTTTCTGTTCTTAAGGATTGAAGACATTGGTGAGGGGTTAGTTCTTAATTCAATCAATACGTTTATTATATCATATTGATTTATGGGGGTAAATATTTTGTTATTGGCGTTTTAAGAGGTTGATGTCTGGTTCGATACTGATACCGATGCCTCTGAGTGCTAAGCCGGCCACTACTTTGAATTCGTTAGCGTAGCGGATATTGCTGACTTTGATTTCGAGGCGGTATTTGTCGATGAGATGGAGATTGTGGATGTCTACTTTGGTTTTGAGAGCTTCTTGGAGCTGCTGCGCTTGATCGAGGGGGCCGGAGATGAGGATTTGGGTGATGGCGGATCCGGTGAGTTCTTTGAAGAGGTCGAGGCTGGATTCGATGGCGCTGATGAATTGGGCGGAATTGGTATTGAGGAGCTCTTTTGAAAGGATGTTGCTGTCGACGACGATTTTTTCCCAGAAGGAAAAGCTGATGATTTTGTCTTCTTTGATGTCGAGGACGAGGGTGTTGTTTTGTTGTTCGCTTTTGAGGGGGATGTTGCGGAGGAGGCTGATGGACTCGGGCTCGGCGATTAAGGGTTTGATGTTACAGTGGTGATTGAGGACGTCGTAGTACTGGGCAAGAATTTCTTTTTTGACTGCGACGACAAAGGCAACGTAAAATTTGTCTTTTTTTGTGAGGTGATAGTCGTATTTGATTTGATGGAAAGGAAGAGGGATAGACTCGGAGACCATTTGATCGAGACGGGTTTTTAGTTCTTTTTTTGGCGTTTCGATAGGGATATAAAAGATCTGCTCGTAGCTTTGGCTTTCAGGGATGGCGATGATGCATTTTTTGCGGGAAACGGCTTTTGGCTTGCATTTTTCCAATAATTTTTTCACTTCAGCGGCAAAGAGTATTTCGTCGATGATTTCTCCATTTTTAATCAAACCGGCCGGTAAGGGATGGTGCTCGACGCTCTTAATCTTTGGGCGATTGAGGAATTGATCGATTTCCATAGCCTGGCACCACTGGTCGTTGATGTGGAGACCAAAGGCTTTGGGCGGGAAAATTGTTTTGAGAAATTTGATCATTTTAGTTGTTTACTTCTTGCCAGCTAGTGATGGTAAATGAAGGAGAAAGGCTGACTTGGGCTTGGAGCTCGCGAACATAGAGAGGAGCATCGAGGGTAGTGGAGATATCGATGGTGCGTGTGTCATCACTACCGCTAACTGAGATTGTACAGGAAGCTTGGTCGATTGTTAAACTTTCGCCGCTGTAGCCGCTGTCGCTGGAGAGATTGAGGAGGGCTAGTTCGAGGCAGCTGTCGGCGGCGATGAAGGCTTCCAGTGTTTTTTGTTCGTGGAGGGCGGTTTTGCTTTGATCGATGGAGATTAAGGCATTTGTAGTGACAATGAGGATCAGGACTGCGCTGATGACGATGGTGGGGATGAGCAGCATGATGCCAGACTGATTGTAGCGGATTTTGCTGTACATTAGTCGTTTCTTAAATTAATTGTGGATTGAAATTGGAGAGATTGGGCGCGGGAGGGGTCGTTGCCGTTATTGGCGTATTCGAGAGTGATTTCGAAACCGAAGCTTTGATTGTCTGGGGCAGAACTATAGTCGATGAGGGTGAAATCGGTGACATTGATTTGGTCGGTGGTGAGATCGATGGCGGGATTGGCGCCTTCTTGTAAGCGTAATTTGCGGATGGTGACATCTACGGATCCAATCTCAACATCCTTGGTGTAGGTGTCAAAAACAATGTTCTCGCCGGCTGGGTTTTGGAGCGTGAGGCTGCCGGGATGGCTGTCAAAAATTGAGCTGGCGGTGACGATATTTTGAGCTTGTCTCCCCTCGCGATTAAGCTGCTGGAGCACGAAGCGCGCATTACGATCGAGCTCACCAATAATCTCCGTGCGCTGGCTACCCAAAAGATTATTGAGAGAAAAAGTGACTAAAGAAACCGTAAAGATAGCGGCGATTGTGAGATAGACTATCAGCTCGACGAGGGTAAATCCGGATTGTTTTTTTAGTATTTTTTGCATTTATTTGCTGTAATTGATGGTGAGGTCCTCGAGGATGGGGCTGGTGGAGGAGTTGCCCTCAAGGGTGAGTTGGTACTGGATGTAGCGGGTGCCGGTGGCGGCGGGGGCTTCGGGGATGACGGTGCCGGGGGTGAGGAAATAGTCTGTGGTGGAGGCGTCGGGGCCGATCCAGGTGGCTGAGGGGATATTTGCTGGGCTGTCGGCGGTGCGGATGCGGATTTTGAGGGTCCCGGTGCCGGAGGCGGTCCAGGTTAATTCTCCGTAATTTGCTGTATCGGAGCTGCTGTCAAAAATTTGAGAAAGGAAGATGCCGTTGGCGACCTTGGTGGTGGGGGCTTGAGAGGCTGAGAGTACTACTAATTCCGCATTGCCGTTGTCGGTGGCGAGGAAAATTAGGTCGGGGGTGGAGGCGACGGCGTTAACGTCCCAATCGATGTCGAGGGTATTGGTGAGGAGGGGGTTTTGAGGGTCGGAAATGTCCACAATGGCAAACTCGTCATCGTTGTTTTCACTACCGAGGAAGGCGGTTTGACCTTGGACGGAGATGCCGTTGTTGGTGTCGTGATCGAAGCCGCCAAGGACGGAGATGTCTTCGGGGTCGGAGATGTCAAAGATGATGTAAGTGTCGTTATTGCCTTGATTACTGCGGACCATGTGGAGATAGATA
>CAYMGN010000031.1:0-6920 GCA_964389995.1 uncultured Candidatus Peribacteria bacterium
TGATCGCTTTGGAGCTGGCTAGTCCCGCCTATGGTCAGGATGATGGTTTAGGCTTGATAGAAAGTGCGGCTGCTACTGGCGATCTCTTCGAATGGAATGATGTCTTTAGCGGGAGTAGTAATGGACGAGATATGTACTTCCTGATGAGGGACAAGATCGCAGAAGGGCCGAGAGAACAAGCTTTGGAAGCGGTGGCAGGCAATATGGGATTGCCGATGCAAACAGCGCGTGCCTTGGCGGAGGGAAGTGTGGCGCCGATTTTTAATGATCCGCAAAGTAATCAGCGACGAAATCTCAATCAAGAAGAAGCCTACATCATTTATGAGGGGTTCCGCAATCAATACGAAGACCTCCTGGAGCTCTACACCATGCAAAATGAAATCGAAGTAAAGATCACTCCCAGTGAGATTTTTGCCAATGGGGACCTCAGTGATTCCGGTTTTGATCTGATCCATGATTTAGAATTAATGGAACAACTGCTTTTTGACGAGGTGGAGGCCTTGACTGTGGGGGGTATATATCTCGGTAGCCTGGACTCCCCCCTCGATGCGGAAGAACAAAATAGAGCTCTACCGACACCAGCGGATCGTGCCCCAAATGATGCGACAAACCAAGGTTTTCCAGCGCGCAGGAGCCTAGAGTTGGATCGGGCAAGCAGTAATGCGACGCGAGCGGACGAAGGCAACTCAGACACCACAAATGGCTCACAAACCGCAACGGATAGCCCCGACTCCACAACTAGCGGAGTAGCAAGAAACGCAGTGATCGACGAGGATGGCGAGCGAGCAATAGTGCCGCTAGAAGAACTCCCCAGCGATGTCTGTGAAGTAGATAGCAACTATGACGCAGCCCTCGATCAATTCAAGGAAGAAATCGCCAGTCAAGCACCGGATGAAGACGGTGACGGACAACCGGATGAGGTCAATTTTGCGACTGATGCTCCCTATGCAATTGATCCCGATGCCGGTGGCGGCGGCAATGCCAATGTCGGTCAAGAAGATGAAGATGCCGATAATATCGCCTTTGATGACGACGGTAACTTAGTGCCAGCTGAACCGGGACCGTGGTTGAAGGCTTGGTGTCCTGCGCTAGGAGCTCTCGGTCAAAACGACCGCAGCTTCAATAGTTTTGGACAATATGGCTTTGATAGTTTGGGCAATGTCAGTAATTCACTCTTAAATCAAGCGGTGGGAGCGGAAACGAGCGTGGAATTACCCGGTCTGCAAGCGGCTATAGGTATTTGTCTCGATACGGAAATAATCTATGGCCGGGTGCGGAGTTATGTACCCGGTAAGACTTGTATTGCCTGTGAAGTAGATGCGATCAATGACCAAATGAACGAAACACTTTCGCATAGTCTGGTGCCTAATAAAGTGACCGGCAATATCTTTGAATCCGCAAAATGTAAAAATCAACTCGGCGGATCATTGGACTTTGTGGATATGAATTTCATCACTATCGCCGCTCCGATCCAAACGCCACCAAATGACGAATTGATCTTTGGTAACAATGTTTTTGAAGAATGGAATCGTTTCATAGATCAGTACTCCCCTTTCCTAGGAGCAGAACCGACTTTTAGTGATGAATGGCTAGCACAACAGGTGATTAGGAGTTCCAATGACCAAACGGCGACCACAGAAGCTCTAATCGGAGTGGAACTGGTCAAAGATCAACAAACAGCAACAGCAACCCGAGATTTAGAAAAAACACTCACAGCCAATGTGGGAGCAGGGATCCTGGAAAACCACCGCGTGATGATTCAAGAAATTCAACAAATGCGCTCCTTTTTCGAGCACTATAACAATGTCTATGGGGACATCCTCACTCAGGCTTGTACCGGACTTAACAATAAAGAAACTTTCTAATGAAAAACTGGAAAACGACAATAAGAACTCTGACGATCGCTATCTTGGTATTGTTGCAAAGTACCCTAGCCTTTGCTCAGGAGGCCCCACAAACAAATTCTAATCAATTTATTGAAGGGAGCGACGATATTAGTCTTTATCGTTGTCTGACGGAAGGGACACTGGATTTTTCTGATTTTATCGACGGGACCTTTAATATCCAATTCTTAAAAGAACTTTTTTGGGAGCCTTATGTGGACGTGCTGTGGCGAAATTCTTGTCATGCGACAGATATTTTGCGCTTGATTGATCAGTACAATGCTATTCGCTATCAGATTAGAGATGCCTATATTAGCTGTGAAACTGCAGCAGTTGGGGATCTGCGTCTGGCTTATAACAAAGTGCGGATGGAGCTCTACTTTGTGAGGCATCTGATCGACGGCGGTGAAGAATGGCCAAGTGAGATCGCCCTCAGTGCGCCGTTTAATCTCCTTTCGACGCGGGATCGTGATCAGGCTGACCAATTACTCTTCCCTTTGGAAAAATTGCGCTCGAACATGGTGCCAAAGTTTGTGGATACAGGTATGTTTGATCTCACGGAGTTTAACCGCCAATTTAATCTATTGGCTGCGAAATACGCTGAACGCAAGTATGACTATGTCTATTGCGAAAACACCAGCTGGGAGGACGTAGCGGAAAAATGGGATGAATTTATCGAAACTGCCGGCGGGATCACTCCTGCCTGGGAAAACTTGGAAGAAAGTGTGGCCGGCCGTTCACGCAGTATCTATAATCGCTTAACAAATATCGCTGAGTCGCTGGACGATATGACTTTCAGTGGTTTCGTCACCGGGATTGCCCAAGTAAATGTCAATGGTTTGGACGTGGTAGAAGGATTTAATGAGATCGTGGACTTTGTGTCTGCGACTTTACCGGAGGGATCCAGGCCAACTCGAGGGGAGATTTTGCAGGCGGTGACTAGTTCTACGGCGATTTATGATAGTAATCGGTTGAGAGCGGAGATCCAAAGTGAGTTTGAAGCACTTTATCTCACAGCCAGTGATGCCGCCTTGGCAGAAGTTGTGGATGAATTAAGCGAGATGAACCAGATATTAGAAGAAAGTCTCTTGCGACTGGACGAAGTGGAGGGCTGCGCCGATGTGGTAAATGAAAGACAATGTAGCTCAAAAATCTAAATTTGGACAACAAAAAAGCCCCGGGCAGGGGCTTTTTTGGGCATTCTAGGGTCTTGTGTGTTCGTGGGCAACGAACTAAATATTGAAGATTTTTAAAATTAGGGTCAAAATTCTTATTTAGATGCAAGTCCGACCATCATGGCGAACTTTTCTCTGATGCGAGGCCTCTCTTGGACAGCAATACCATTCATAGCAAGCGTCTGGTCGTTGATTTCAGAAATGCAGTAAGGACAATTGTGCATGTTGCTTGAGACACATTTGCCGCAAGAAAGACAGTGGATGATCATGATGATGAGAGGTTAAATGATGTAAAAGTGTTCACCATCATTATTTTTCTCATCAGTGAGAGGGAGATTGTAGCTGGGAGTTTTAGTTTCAGATTTTGTGGAAGTTGTCTGCTCGGATTCTTTGCTTTTTTCTTCAGCTTTTTGCTCAACTTTCTCAGGTTTCTTGGATGTCTCAGTATTTTGATTCTGCGGCGGAGCTTCTTCTTTGCGCGCTTCTTTTTTCTTGCGTTTCTTGCCAGGCTGGGTGCTGCGTTCTTCGAGGAAGCGAGAAACTTCACTTTCGCGAATGCGATACATCCTGCCGATCTTAATCCCTTCGAGTTTTCCCTGCTTGATAAATTTCAAGATGGTAAACGGGTGGACTTGAAGAACATTGGCAACTTGCTCTGTGGTATAAAACTTTTCATCCAGCATTAATTCGGCTCAATTTATTTAATTACAGTTTATTTTGTTAAACTATATTAAATTCTATCATCGTTGATTAACTTAATCAATGTTCTAGCCCTGTTTTTAAATATCATTTTGTGAAGTTAAATTAGCAAAAGTTTTAATCTATTTCAAATGTATTTAGTAAGTTTAACTTAACTTTATTAAACTTTCATGTTTTAACCTTACTTTATTTTAGTTTATTTAAGTTAAACAAGCTTAAACATATTTACATAGTTATACTAAATTTTATTAAATTATATTAAAGTTTATTAAACTCTAGACATATAAAAAGAGACCATCATACTAAATTTTATTAAACTTTACTAAAGATGGAGTAACAAAAAAGCATTAAAGTTTAATAAACTTTAATGCTTTTTTATTTCTTTTAGAGAAGCTTCTTTAACCACAGTCCGGTATAAGAGTCTTTAACTTTGGCAACATCTTCTGGAGTACCGATGGCGATTGTTTTTCCGCCGTTGTCACCGCCTTCGGGTCCCATATCGATGATATGGTCTACAGACTTGATCACGTCGAGGTTGTGTTCGATTACGAGGACTGTGTTTCCTTTATTGACTAACTTTTGGAGGACGTCTAAGAGCTTTTTAACGTCGTCGAAATGGAGACCAGTGGTTGGTTCGTCTAGGACGTAGATGGTCTTGCCTGTGGAGCGCTTAGAGAGCTCTGAGGCTAGCTTGATACGTTGAGCTTCACCACCGGAGAGCGTAGTGGCCGATTGACCGAGATGGATATAACCGATACCGACATCTACTAATGTCTTTAGTTTAGTACGGATAGTGGGGATGGCCTTAAAAAAATCTAAAGCATCCTCGACAGTCATTTCTAACACTTCAAAGATATTTTTGCCGCGATAGCGGATTTCAAGAGTTTCACTGTTGTATCTTTGGCCCTTACATTCTTCACAGGGGACATAGATATCTGGGAGGAAATGCATTTCAATCTTTTTGATTCCATCACCAGTACAAGCTTCACAACGGCCGCCTTTGACATTAAAGCTGAAGCGCCCGGCTTTATAACCACGCAGTTTAGCCTCTGGCGTCTTCGCAAAGAGCGAACGGATATCAGTAAAGACTCCGGTATAAGTAGCCGGGTTAGAGCGTGGCGTACGGCCAATCGGAGACTGATCGATATTAATAATCTTATCGATGTGCTCGAGGCCTTTTACTTCCTCATGGGCACCGGGGAGATCCTTGGATTTGTAGAGCTTTTGAGAAATACTTTTGACGAGGATTTCATTTACCAGAGTGGATTTACCAGAACCAGAAACTCCAGTCACGCCAATAAAAGTCCCCAGAGGGAACTCAACATCAATCTTTTTAAGATTATGTTCGACGGCTCCTTTGACTTCTAGAAACTTGCCATTACCCTTACGTCTCTCCTTCGGTACAGCGATTTCAGCCTTACCGGAAAGGTATTTACCAGTGACAGAGTTGGGATCCTTCATGATTTCTTCCGGAGTGCCCTGGGCGATCACCTTACCGCCGTGTTTACCGGCACCGGGACCGATATCAAGGATATAATCAGCTGCAAGCATGGTATCGACATCATGTTCTACCACGATCACGGTATTACCAAGCTCCTTGAGAGAAAGCATGGTTTTGATTAACTTATCATTATCGTTTTGATGGAGACCGATACTGGGTTCATCAAGGACATAAATCACTCCTGAAAGCTTAGAACCAATCTGAGTGGCCAGACGGATGCGCTGCGCTTCCCCACCGGACAAGGTGTTTGCCGCGCGGTCGAGAGTGAGATAAGTAAGTCCGACATTATCGAGAAAAAGGAGGCGATTGATCACTTCTTTAAGAATCGGCTTGGCGATTTCGCCTTTTTCTTTAGCGAGATTGAGATTTTGGAAAAAATCGATACAGTCTTTGACGGACATTTCGGTGATATCGATGATAGAGAGGTCTTTGATTTTAACTGCGAGACTTTCGGGCCGGAGGCGCTGACCGTTACAAGAAGGGCATTTAAGGATGCGCATGTAGTCTTCGAGCTTGCGGCGGACATAATCAGAGTCGGTTTCACGATAGCGGCGCTCGAGGTTAGGGATCACCCCTTCAAACTTGGTTTCGTATTCATTGGAAATGCCGGCATCTTCAGCGATAGAGGCCTCCTTGACCATTTTGATCTTGTATTTATGCTTGCTATCACCGTAGAGGACGAGATTGAGAGCGTCTTCGGAGAGCTTGCTGACGGGTGTATCCATAGAAAAACCGTGTTTTTTAGCAACACTAGCGAGGATGCGATTGTACCAGCTGAGATGGGAAGTGGTTGTAGACCAAGGCATAACGGCCCCTTCAGCTAAAGTAAGCTTGCGATTGGGGATCACCAGTTTAGGATCTATTTCCAGCTTGGTACCAAGACCGTGACAGACGGCACAAGCACCATGAGGACTATTAAAAGAAAAAATCCGAGGGGCGATCTCAGTGAGATTAAATTTGCCACTAGAGGTGGAGTAGTGCTCGGAATATTTGTGCACTTCGCCAGTATCGTGATCGAGGATATGGACTACCCCCTCACCAAATTGGAGGGCGGTTTCGATAGAATCAGAGAGACGAGTACGGCTAGGGTTAGGAATGTCGATCTCTTCTCCACTGGAAAGTTTCTTAGTTTTTGGTTTAAAATCCTTTACTACAAGCCGATCGACGACGATTTCGATACTATGCTTTTTATTTTCGTCGAGGACGGGGATGTCGGTGATAGGATAGATTTCTTCATCGATTCGTAGACGGACGAAACCTTCCTTTTTGATCTTTTCGATTGCTTTGAGATGTTGGCCCTTACGATCGTTGACAACTGGAGCGAGGATGATGATTTTTTTGCCTTCTTCCATTTCAGCGACTTCATTGAGGATTTGCTGAGCGGTTTGTCTTTCGATCACTTCACCGGTTTCCGGGTCGTGAGGGGTACCTGCTTTAGCGTAGAGGAGACGGAGAAAATCATAAATTTCCGTAACAGTACCGACAGTGGAGCGAGGATTACGAGGAGCGGTCTTTTGATCGATAGAAATCGCAGGAGATAGACCATCAATAGACTCTACCTCCGGCTTGTCCATGAGCTCAAGGAAATTTCGGGCATAAGTAGAAAGACTCTCGACATAACGCCGCTGCCCTTCGGCATAGATCGTATCAAAAGCAAGAGTG
>CAYMGN010000031.1:6930-14554 GCA_964389995.1 uncultured Candidatus Peribacteria bacterium
TTACCAGAACCAGAAAGTCCAGTAATCACTGTAAATTTATTGCGGGGGATCTTAACATTGATATTTTTGAGATTGTGCAGTTTTGCGCCGCGTACAGTGATGTATTCGTGAGCCATTGAGCCAAAAAGTTTATTTATCTGTGGCTACAAATGATATCACGGAAGTTTTGAAAAAACAAGACTGGAAATTTGATTTTCTTTAAGACAAGAACTACTTGCGAATCGGGAGTTTGATAAAATGAATCGGAGAGATAAATTTGCCGTAATTCTTGCGGTTTTCGGCTTTTTGGAAGAGGTAATTGAGAGTGATATAGCCGCAGACAAGAAAAGGCATGATCATAAAGGTCCAGTTGAGCTCGAGAAAAATATTAAAAATGGCGTGGAGACCAACGGCGATAATCATTCCTTCGAGCAGTCTTTCCTGATGGAAGAGCTTTTCCTGACGAATGTTAAAGATTTTGTGGAGAGCGCGGGTCCAATGGCGACGTTTTGAGCGGAGCTCGTTTTGGAGGATGGGCTTGGCAAAAAGAGCAGTACCGTAATAATAACCAAGCACACCGGAAAATAAGAGATGGGCAAAGGTAGAAAAAGAAGAGCGCAAAACAAAAGGTAAAAAGAGGTTTTCTAGGCCGTAATGGGTCCAGATATTGTAGAAATAGAGGATGTTTTCGGTAAAGGCAAAGCCGAGAGCAGCAATGATAAAAAACTCGATCGAATCATCAATGGTACGGATGTAGTAGTGGTCTACCGAACGGACGGCAAGGAGTTTCATCACTTCTTCGATGAGGCCGACGAGCATGAATGAGATCAGCACGCCGAGGGGGATGACCGCGATGTTGGAAAACCCGATGAGGTCTTGATTGTAAACTTCGGCGAGGCGGAAGGCGTTGAGCCAGGGGAAGTACTCCCAGAGTAGTTTGTAGAAGAGGATGGGGAAAACCGCGAGAGCGCCAATAAGAAAAGTATAGAGGGCTAAACGGCGATCTTCGGCTTGTTTACGGTAAAAGATCGTGCCCCAGATAACAGCGGGTATGAGCGCAAGCAGCACCGATCCAATCAATTGTATTAACTGTGACATTTTGTTTTTATTTGAGCTCTTTTTGCATTTCGTACAATATATTATTATAACATAATATATTAATCCTAGCAAGGTTTTAGAGCTCGATCACAGTCCCCTCTTCGAGGATTTTGCCGAGATTGGCGAGGTCGGTGGTGGTAATGACGGTCTGACAACCTGATATGGCTTTGAGCAAGCTGTTTTGGCGTTCAGGGTCTAACTCAGAAAAAACGTCATCCAGGAGGAGCAAAGGCTTATAAGAAGTGGTATCTTCGATGAATCTTACTTCCGTGAGTTTAATAGCGAGGAGTAAGGTGCGGAATTCACCGCGGGAGGCCGATGTGCAAATATTCTTCCCATTGATAAAAAAGTGGAGGTCGTCTCGATGGGGACCGGCGGTGGTGCGGCCTTGCATTTGATCTTTAAAATACCTCTCTTGAAGAGACGTAAGGAAATTGTCGGGGTCGAGTTTGTGGACGTATTCCACTTTGATCTCTTCGTCGCCAGTAGAGATGGAGCGGTAGATGTCCGGGAGTTTTTGATTGAGGTATTGGAGATAGTCGAGGCGCTTTTGCATGACGATGGTGCCGTATTGGGTGAGCTGCTCGTCCCAGAGCTGGAGGTTTTGGAGGTGGATGGAGGTGTCCTGATCGTTAAATTTTGCTTCGCGGATGGTTTGGAGGAGGGAATTACGCTGTTTGAGGACTTTTTGGTATTGCGTGAGGGCTTGGAGATAGTAGCGATCGACTTGGGAGAGGAGGCTGTCGAGGTAGTTGCGGCGGAGTTTAGGGCTGAGATAGAGGAGATTGAGGTCTTCGGGTGTAAAGAGCACGGTGAGGAGATTGCCGATGTAGTTACTTTGACGACGGGAGATTTCGTTATGCTTCAATACTTTTTGCTTTCTGGGAGTTTGCGAGAGAAATACTTCCAGTTCTTCAGTTTCATCTTCTTTTTCAAACTGGCATTGGCAGCGGAGATAGTCACTTTGCCATTGGATGAGGTCTTCTTGGGATTTGGCGCGAAAAGAGCGGCCGACGGAGAGGAGATAAATAGCTTCGAGAAAATTAGTTTTGCCCTTACCGTTTGGACCGACAAGGATAGTGAAGTCTTTTTCCAAGTTAAAATGATAGCGGTATTGACCGTAGCTGCGAAAATTTTCTAGTTGAAGTTTGAGTAGTTTCATTCTATGATGGGCAATGCTCGTCTATGACTGTAAATGTATGGGAAAAAGTAGTCAACAACTAGATCTCTATGCAATGAGACATTCTTGTGCTCATGTGTTGGCTCAGGCCGTGGTGGAGATGTTTCCAGAAGCAAAATTAGCGATTGGGCCGCCGATTGAGGACGGCTTTTATTATGATTTTGAGCTGCCGCGCACTTTGATTCCTGAGGATTTGCCGCTGTTAGAAAAAAAGATGAAGCAGATTATCAAGCAGGATCAGCGTTTTGTGAGGAGAGAAGAAGATGCCGATAAGGCGATTGAGTTTTTAAAGAGAATTGATCAGACCTACAAGATAGAATTGGCTGAGGAATTGAAAGAAAAGGGCGAGACCATAACTTTTTATGAAAATGTGATGCCAAAGGGAGATCCAAAGTTTGTGGATCTTTGTGCCGGGCCGCATTTAGAGCGTACTGGTCAGATTGGGCCATTTAAGTTGATGAAGATTGCGGGCGCTTACTGGCGTGGTGATGAAAAAAATCCGATGCTTCAGAGGATTTATGGTACCTGCTGGAATAGTCGTGAAGAATTGGACGCTTACCTAAAGAGGCTAAAAGAAGCGAAAAAGAGAGACCACCGACGTTTGGGCAAGGATCTGGAGCTCTTTACTTTTGATGAAGAAGTGGGGGCTGGATTGCCTCTGTGGCTGCCAAAAGGGGCGGTAATGGTGGATATATTGGAGGACTTGGCGCGTAAAAAAGAAACTGAGCAGGGCTATAAAAGAGTACGGACTCCGCATATCGCCAAAGAACAGCTCTATCAAAAATCAGGTCATCTCCCCTACTACGAGGACAGTATGTACCCAGCGATGGAAATGGAAAACGAAAAATACTATTTAAAATCGATGAACTGTCCGCATCATCACAAAATCTATGCGGCAAGACCGAGAAGTTATCGTGAGTTGCCTTTGAGACTGGCTGAGTATGGGCACTGTTATCGATATGAGGATTCTGGAGCGCTGTTTGGGTTGATGAGAGTGCGTTCTCTCTGTATGAATGATGCTCATATTTATTGTACCGAAGAGCAATTTGGAGAAGAGTTTGCCAAGGTGATTGAGCTTTATCTCTATTATTTTGAGCTTTTTGGGATTGAAAAATATCAAATGCGACTCTCTAAACATGACAAGGAAGGTCTTGGTAAGAAATATGTGGATGAAGAAGAGTTGTGGTTAAAGACTGAAGAACAGGTACGAAAGGTTTTAGACAAGCTGAAGGTCCCCTATGTAGAAGTTGAGGGGGAGGCGGCTTTTTATGGTCCAAAGATTGATGTACAGGTTTGGTCAGTGATTGGGAGAGAATTTACTTTGGCGACCAATCAGTTGGATTTTGCGGTGCCAAAACGCTTTGATCTCACTTATAACGATGCTGACGGAGAGGAAAAAACGCCGATTTGTATTCATAGAGCGCCTTTGAGTACACATGAAAGATTACTAGGATTTTTGATTGAGCATTATGCAGGAGCCTTTCCGGTATGGTTGTCACCCGTGCAAGCTAAGTTATTGCCGGTTTCCGATGTCTTTAATGACTATGCCTATGAAGTGGCAGATGCCTTAGAAGAAAAAGGATTTAGAATAGAAATTGATGATGCCAGTGACAGTTTAGGTAAAAAAATCAGGAACGCAGAGATGGAAAAAGTGCCTTATATGCTTGTATTAGGAGAAAAAGAAGTGGAAGCAAAAAGTGTGGCGGTGAGGAGTTACGCTACTAAAGATCAAGAGGTGATGAAACTAGAGGAGTTTCTCAAGCAGTTGGAAGAAGAAAATCGAGTTTAGATCTTGGGCTTGTTTCTGACTAATTCTAATTTTGGCTGGTAAAAGACGTAATCCTTGTTTGCTTCGTTTGCATCGCGATAGAGCTCGGGGAAGGCGCTAGGTGGAAAACACTGCTGGACCATTTTGCGGAATTGTTTTGTGCGGAAGGCTCTGTGTCCAGGCTGCCGGTATTTGCTTTTTTGAGCAGCAAAGCTTGCTATACCGTTAACTAATTTAATTTCGCCGGCAACGCGAAAACGCTGATTGTCATCACCATATTTGGCATCGTGAATATCAAAGCCAGTGATTAAGGTTGTATCGCGGTAGTCACTGCCACTGGCCTCATTGATTTGATTCTTCCAGCTGACACGATCTTTATATTTCAACCCCTGACCAAAACCACCGAGGATTTGGAAATACTCTTGAATATGAGGGATATCTTCTTCATCTGCAATGATTGTAGAGCGATAGAGGTCATAGATTGGTTCACCAGCCTGACCGTTGAGGGCATCACGAAGGTGCTTAAAAAATATGGATTCCATACTTTTAACATGAACAACTTTTTGAGTGATGGTAGTAACTCTGTTTCTTGTCTGACCACGAGCCTCACAACTCATATAGAAGCTTATTTTTCTTCCACCGGGAAGAGTAATGCTAGCTGGTACTAAATGAAAATTATTGACATACTGAACGTTTTGCCTATTTACTTCGCTATATCTGTCTTGCACAATCTTTAAGTGGTCGGGATGAGCGTCGGGATAATCAAAGAAAAAAATAAGATTGGGATTATTTTTATCAATCGCTAAGCCATTTACTCTTTCGAGCTTGTTTTGAATAGCATCAGCATCGACTTCGCGATAAGCGATACGGGGATCTTGCTGGCATTTATTGAGCAAACGGCCCATTTCAAATTTAAGACGGGCGATTGTGCGTTGGCGGGGATCTTCTGTTTCTACCAATAATTGTACTAATTGGGCGTAATCATTGGTTTCAAGAACTGTTTGATCGATAAAATCACTGTCTACTTCAGCACCCGATAGCATTTGAGAGATGTAACTGTTTATTTCTCTAAAGACTTTTTCCCAGCGTAATCTTTCATTCTCAATCGCCTCCTGATCATCGTTGACAATCTCTGGGAGTGACTGTCTAATTTCATAATGATATCTTGCGGTATCGATTTGACCATTGCGGACGATGCGGTTGTAAAATTTGCGGGCTTCGATCGGAGGTCTCTGGCGTTCGGGACGGGCCATTACCTTGATTGTGCCCATAAATTCACCCTCTCTACTGGCAAAAACGTCGTAGATTTCCTCGAGGCAATTGGCAATTTCTTCAGGGTAACCTTCTACAAGGACACTATTGCGTTTTAACTCATAGTTGAGGCCAAGAGGTTTGAGGATGGATTCGAGTGTAGATTGGACTTCTCTGGCAGCTTGATCGTCATTGCCGGGCAGGTTGTTGATGTGGATTTCTCGAGCATTTCGGGGCAAGAGGTCGAGACTGCCCGCGAGGACGGCATCGTCTAATTCGTCAATACCGATCTTGTCACTAGCCAAACCTTTGACGTGTTTTTGATAGAAGGCAAAGAGGGCTCCGAGATCGAGAGTGACTGCACCCGTTGGAGAATATCGGAGATATGAACTTTGGCAGATATCGATAAATTTTTGGGCCATTTCTAGGGATTTGTGGCCCTTGGCTTGGGTTTTATAGAGATCAAGGATGATATCGTGGAGGCGATCACGTAGTAATTGCTTAAAGCGGTCGATAGTTTCCGGTAGACCAAACCATCTGTAGATATCGATGTGAGAAAAGCGTTCATGAGTAGCAAGAGTAGAGAGGAAGTTAGAAATACTGTGATCTTTATCAACGGGATTGTATTCGGCGTCAAAACAATCGAGCTGGCGATTGACAAGCTCTATATGCTCACCGGTAAGGAAGCGAATCTCATCGGTACCTTCTTCACCAAGAGTTCTGATGCGATTAGTTTTTTGTTCCTGGGCGAGGAGATAGTCGAGCATTGTGTCGGAGGAGAAAAAATTTAAAGCGCGATTAGGATGCACTCCTTCAGCAAAACAGCGTTCAACGGCGGAACGAATGAGGTGAAAAATTGGTTCTGAAGCTTGGATTTGGTCGTCAAGACTGCTGTAGATGTCTGTGACCAGACTAGTATTAGCATCATGACTATCTAGCAAAGTAGGGTTTTGGTAGGTTTTATTTGCTACCTCTAAGCGCCGCCGCAGATCAGGTGGCACTTGCAGGCCTTGTTTGGGCGTTATCGGTGTAAGTATCGGTGGTCGATTGCTAGGAGACATAAAATGCCTTTATAGATGCAAGAACATATTTATAGGTCTTCTATCAAGATATTGCAAGGGTAAGCTGTGATTATTCCACGCCAAAAAGTCACAGTTCGGCCAGAAATAATTAGCGGAAATTAAATTTGCGATCGAGTTGTTCGCGCAGTTTGGGGTTGTTGTCTTTGGCACTCATACCGATGAGGTTGGCTTTATTGACGATGTCGATCATGGCCCAACCACCGTCGGAGCGAGAATCAGCCAGGGTTTTGCGTAATTCGGTTTCAAAATCCTGGAGGGCTTCCTGGCGTTTTTGTTGATTGGCGTTTATTTGATCTTTTGGAAGTCTTTTGTCAAAGAGGCTTTCGTCGTAGATGTAGGTGGCGATTTCGTTGAGGCGGGGGTTGATGTCACCGTAGCTTGTGAGAATATTTTGGACGATATCGTTCATTTGGCCACGGTGGTATTTTAATTCCCAACCACCACTCATCACCGCTGCTTCATTAAAACGATTGCCTTCAAAACGACGGAAATCGCGATTTTTTTCCCATTTGTTAGTGAGGATAGCTTCAAAACGGACGTAGCCGCTGACTGTTTTTACCAGTTGGTCGAGGCGATTTTTATTGGCCAAACCTTTCATGTAGCGGCTGTATCCGGGCCAGGCGTTTTTGATGGCGGGGAGAGACATTTTTTCGTCCGCGGTAGATGTTCCTTTGAGGAGACTGTTGATGATTTCGAGACCGGCTGAAGGTAGGAAATAAGGCACATCTTCATGGTCGAGGCGGTTGGTGGTGAGAGCTTTTTCAATACGGCTCTGGGTTTTTTCGTGAGGGATAGCAGTGTCCCAGATAAATTCAGGGACTGCGGAACCAGTATCTCCGAGCTGTTTACTACCGGAGTCAAAAAGTTCTTTCCAATAGCGGAAATCCTCGAGAGTAACTTTGTGTTTCTTGCCATCGCGACGTTTGAGCTCGGCAACGAAGAAATCCATCATTGGGAGATGATTGAGGAGGGTGTCAAAATGGGCTGTACGATCGAGGCTAAGGAGGGTCTCACCTCTGGGGTTTTCGGCGGCGATACCTTGAACCATGTAGTAGATACGTTGATCCATCGAGGCCTTACCGTTGGTGATCGCGTGGCGGATAATCGCTTCATAGAGATGGGGATCGACGTATTCACCATTGACGTGTCTGATGAGCAATTCTTGCAATTTTTTACCATGTCCACCTTCGATGGCTTCAAGACGATCACCTTCCTTTTGATACCCCTGGAGATTAGAGTCATAGGCACTATCATTCTGACTGACCC
>CAYMGN010000032.1:0-465 GCA_964389995.1 uncultured Candidatus Peribacteria bacterium
TAGTTCTTGGGTTTCTTCCTGGAGATCAGTGATTTTATCTATGGAATTAGCTTCGTCTAGTTCTTCGATTAATTTTGCTTCTTTTTTGGAACTCATTTTGCCGTCGCTGGCCGAGAGTTTGGAAAGGATCTGGGTAGCTCTTTGTTTTTCGAGGCTGCCGCCGTTTTCGAGGGCTTGGAGAAAGCGTTCTGGTTTTTTATGAAATTCGCCGCGGGAGAGAATGAGAAAGAAATGGCGATAAGCGGTTTGACGAGTTTTTGTGGGGTCGTCGAGGATTTTTTTGATGTTTTCTCTTTCTTTATCAGAAAAACGGTATTTTTTTACCGCTTGATTGAGTCCTTTTTCTAAAGCGCTGATCGGTCTGGAACGTCCGGTGTCGTCGGGAGGTAGATCCTCACCAAAAAGCTTACGGGCACCTTGGGAGAGTTTGATTTCTTTTTCCTCTTTCTCTTTCTCACTTTCGCT
>CAYMGN010000032.1:475-12102 GCA_964389995.1 uncultured Candidatus Peribacteria bacterium
GCGGGAATTATTGGCATAGACGAGGCGATGAGCGCCGATGTTTTGTGAGAACTGATTGTGAGCTATCAATTTGAAGATCATACTTGATGTTACTGCCGACGGGGTGGTGAATGCAAGTTATTTTATGGTCCGGCCGGTGGGGCTGGAGGTGCCGGGGGTGTACCGCCGCCGCCAGTTGCTCCACCGCCCGGGGGGGTGCCACCTGCTTGAGGGCGTTGAACACCGAGATTCTCTTCCTGGTAATCGTAGAAATTTTCTTGGAAGGATTTGTTGGGGTCTCCTTTAGCCATGATATGTTGTTGGAATGCTTGACGGGCTTGTAGATCTGGAAGAATTACTGACAGCTCGCGTTCGCTGAGAGCTTTGGTACTTTCTTTTTGAGCAGTGAGAATTTCTTTTAGTAAGGTATTTGTATCTTTTTCGTCAACTGCACCTCCAGATTTTAACGCTTTTTGGTAATTGTCGACTTTTGGTTGAAGACCTCCTTTAAGATCGATGGAAACACGTTCGTTAGGGTTAGTGGTTTTTGGTGTGACTGGAGGTAATGGAGCTGGGCCTCCACCACCGCCTGGTCCACCACCGCCACTTGGTCCGCCAGCACCGCCGCCTGCAACTCCTGTAGCAGTGGCTCCGCCGGCTGTCGTTTCTAATACTCTATCTAGATTAGGACTGATTTCTCTATCAAAAAGGGTTTTACGTTTTGATTGTGCGGAGGCATCATCTCCTTTTATTTCAGAATATTTTCGCATGTTGTCATACAATGTACTATCTCTGTCTTTTATTTGCTGTCCAAATTTTAAAAGGGCTGCTTCAACAGCCTCACGTGCTTCTTCGCTACCTACATCTCGATTACCACGCATTAGTTGAAATTTTCTAAGGAAATCTTCGTAACTATTACCATCGGCTGCTACTCTGAGCTCTGCAGGGGTAGCGGACCCATGTAGTCCTAACTTGCCTCTTAACTGTTCATAACCAGAACTGGTACCGGGTTGAGCGCTAAGATCGCGAGAAATCCTACTAAGATCAGCGACGCTAACATTGACCGGTTCGCTGCCGGGGCCTCCAAGTTTGATAGGAATAAATGGCGTGTATTTAAACGGAGCAGTAGCAACAAAGCCGGCAGCACGGCCGACACCGGATTTGATGGCATCGGTGACCGGACCGGCGATACTCTTGCTGGCTGCGCCAAAGACACCAAACCAAACTACGCCGACGGTACCGATAGCGACGATTATATCTTGAGGGGTAGATAGTCTCGATACGGGGATTCCTCCGGCATCCATATTTTGCCAGAGGATGATGCTGGCACCGGCGCCGATAGTATCGACACTTTGCATTGCCTGGAGCATGATCCAGCCAACTGTGAGGGCAAGAGCGATGGAGATCGGGGCGATGGCACTCTGGATCATCTTGTCGAGGATGTCGTCGATAAATCCGAGTTTTTCTTTGACGACGGGGACGGCGATGGCCAGTAGTAAAAGGGGGGAAAGCACTATTCCGATCCAGAGGACGACGGTACGAGCGAGCAGAACTATAAAGAGGGCAATGAAAGAAATAACATAGATGAGATAGAGCAAGATAGAGAACAAAACGCTGATAGTGATTTTTTCGACGGAATCAACGTCATCTACTGCGGGGAGGTCTTCGTAAAAAATCACCTTAGACATATTGACGGCAAGGGCCAAGGCGGCATTGTGACTGGCAAAATTGCCAAAAAAGATCTGACCGGAGACAGTGAGTTCGCCGCTGGGGGTACAGATGTTACTTTCTCGAATTGAATTGGCCTTTCTTTCAATGGCATTGTAGTCACCGACACCGACACCACCCGTTAACTCGCCAATTCTAGCCTGAACCCCTTCAACAGTACCGGGGACGCTTGTGAGATTGTAACCATGCTGACTGGCAGCAGTGACCCAAGAACGGATTTCTACTTCCTGAGAGGCGATATTTTGGGATTGGGCTTCGAGTTGGGCGACTGTTTTGCCGCTAAAAGTACTACAAAGGCGCTTTACCACTTCCTTATCTCGGTCTGACTCAGCATTTATGATCACCTCACTTGTATTGTTAACTGCATCAGGCAGTGCAAAAATCGAATTCGTAATGGCTGTAACACCATCGAGCATCACTTTAATCGCTAGGAAAGAAAAATTAATGGCGATAATCCCAATAATGATTTTAGGCAGCATGGACTTGAGAGAATAATTGCTGCCTTCCTCACCGATACCGAGGATATTGTAGAGGGCCACTCCCACTAAGACGACTACAAAGAGGATATTAACGAGATTTCGCATTGGGACCCAGATCTCGCGCATACGCTCCTCCATCCCGGCCCCGAAGAAAAAATTATTGTCTAAAAGCCCACCGATAAGCATCAAGATTGGCATCAAGAGATTATTGAGAAAGGTCTGAAAGGTCACCAGGGCTTTGGTAAACTCACTCACCTGGCTGGAGGGTGTGATCAAATTACAACTACCAGCCTGGCTTAGATCGGCGGGATTACGAGTGTAACCAAAGGGACAGCCCTCACCGACATCAACAGTCTGAGCAAAGGCAATATTTCCGCCATCGACTGGTGTAAAATCAAAAGCAAAAAAGAGCACGAAGACAAAAGCAAAGATAGTGCTAATTTTGAGAACTGTTTTTAGGGTTTTTTGAAACATGTTTGCTTTATGATTTGTTTTTGATATAGGGCAATACATCACGGATAAAGCGCTTATCTCCTTCCAAACCTTTGACGTTGCTGTCGTAGAGGGATTGGCAGTAGTCGGCAAACTCTTCTGGATCGAGGCCCTTGGTGGTGCCATCGGCGTTTAATTGTGCTTCTAGGCTGGCAATGAGTCTGGGAAGATTACTTCTCTCGGCAGCGCTCACTCCACTATCGCTGATTCTTTCCTTGAGAAATTGGATCGCGGATGGGACCATACGATCGACAGCAACAAACTGCCCGGCGCGTTGATAAAAAGTCCCGAGAGAGGCAGCGGATTGAGGATCAGACATTTCCGGATGCTTACGACCAAAATCATAGATACGATTGAGATCTCGCATTTTTTCCTGACTTTTGCTGGGATTGCTCTTATTACGGAGCTTGTGGATACCGTATGCAGTGGCTCCACCGGCGATAGTCCAAGGATTCATCACGCTATTCTTCGCTCCGAGTAAAGTCTTAGAGAGGAATCCACCCTCACCATTGCGGTAAGCATTGGCAAAATTGACGTAAATATTTGCTCCGGCAGTGACAGCCCCCCAAACCTGAGCGGCAAAACTGGTCATATTACTGAGGCTAAGGTAAGAATGAAGCGGGTTTGTGTACTCCACTCTGCGCATTTTATCAGCCATGGTTTTGTATTTTTTTTCGTGTAGCTCTTCTGCGGTCAACAGTTCCGATTTTTGTTCAGCGCTTAACTCCAATCCGAGAAACTCACGAGCAAAAGTGCTGACTTGTTTGGGAGTGAAGGTAGTAAATTCCTTGCTGCCGGCTTTCATTAAAAGAGAGAGAGTTTTTTTGGTAACTGCTTGATCGATTTTTGCTTGGGAAACGTCGGCAGGAGTGTCCGGTCTGCTTTTGATGCTTTTTTCTAATTCCTGCATGTAGAGATCGATAAATTGGCGTTTTTGCTCTTCTGGAAGTACTTTGAGAGCCATCATTACTACATCGGCGGATTGATCGCGATAGGAGACATAAGCCTGAGCAAAGCTTTCTAAATCCTCTTTGACTTTGACGGGATTGTCATCAGCGGTGACGCCTTTTTCTTTGTCGTCGGGATGGGCAATGTGAGCAGTACGCCTGAGAAAAGCTCGACGCAAACCGACACTTTCGAGCTCCGGGCTGCGGTTTTCGACCAAACTGGCGATAGAGACAATTTGATCGGAGATTTCAGCGATTACTTCAGCGTCTTCAGAGCCAAGGACGTCGGCGAGACGATCAACGTATTTGGCCATACCGACGGAAATCTGCTGCACGTCCTTGATATAACGCTCGGTCACAGCTATCGGATCATCGGAAATACTGATCTCCTTGTAGTACTGACGAGCAACATTATCAATAGCCACGGAGGTCAAAGTAGTAATCTTAGAAATGTAATGATCAAGACTATCATGACGATTGGGATCGAGAGGACCGGTAATGGTATTTCTAATCTTGCCGAGGCGCTTACTGACTGAGCTAACGGTTTTATTACGGGCTTTTTCCATACCGGGCCACTCCCCTGCTCCTTCTTCAAAAGCTTTGATTTGTTGTTGACGGAGGGAGATTAATTCAGCGGATTCTGTCCCTTGTTTGCTCCGTTCAGCGCGCTTTTCGTCCATCTTGGCTTTGACATCAATACTAAGATCAGTACGTTCTTGGGAGTACTCATTGGGTGTTTCTGGTTGTCCGTTTGGTCCGGCCATGTTTTTGTTTATATTTTTAGTAAGCGAGCGAGGGCATCGACGAGGCTTTCGCGCTGATCTTTGAGTTCAGTAACGTGTTGGAGCATGTGATTACGGATGGCTTCCGGGTCCTGATCTTCGAGTAAAACGGGTATATCGTAGAGCAATTCGCCAGACACCCTGATCATCATTTTCTTGAGATAAGGAGGCTCATAGAGGATCCAAAAAGCTTTGATGCGATTGTAGGGATAGAGTTTTTTGCCGATGCGCACACCCTTGTCAGTGAGTGAGATCTCGAGGATACGGTTTTCATGACGGTGGATACTGTAGTAAGCAAGCGCAATAGCAAAAATCACCAGTGGCATAATCCAGTCTCCACGCCAGATACCCCAGGCAATAAGCCCAAAAATACTGATCCCCATGATAATTTTCCAGATGGGACCACGCTCTGTGACCTCGTACTCGGGAGCTTTCCAGCTGATCATTTTTTGTTTTTGTTTCAAATTTATCTCTATATTATAGCAAATTTTGTACTTTTTTGAAAGGCTTAAGCGCGTTTTTTTAAAGTGAGAGAAAAAGAAAAAGCCCCACTTGATGCAGGGCTTTTAAAGTTTGAACTGAAAGGTGATCTCTATTGACCGAGTTCGAGATCATTATTGGTGATAGTGTATGGGATCAATGCCATCTTACGAGCACGTTTAATCGCTGTAGAAAGCATCTTTTGAGCCTTGATTGAATTACCATTGTAGTAGCTGGGAGAAATTTTGTGAAACTGAGTAAGGTATTTTTTGATCAAAGGTAGATTTTTGTAATCAATGTATTGGATACCGGCAGCGGTGATCTTACATTTACGATTGTTATATCTTGGCATAATTAAGTGGGTTTAATAATTAAAACATGTTTTCTTCATCGTCTGAAGATTTGTGATCATTGTTGTTGTCATCATCCTCATCGAGCTCATCTGCATGCGGGATGTAGTCATCATCGTCATCGTCAAATTCTCCTCTTTTGTTAAGCATAATCATATCATTGATTACTACTTCAGTGCGGTATTTGCGTTCGCCGTTGTCCATATCCCAACTACGAGTTTTTAGATAACCTTCAACGTAAACTAGTTTACCTTTAACGAGGAAATTATTGCAGATTTCGGCCAGTTTGCCCCAGGCAACTACTTCGTGAAACTCGGTGGACTTTTTTCTGTCACCACCGCTAGTGACCCATTCTCGATTAGTCGCAATGCCAAAAGAGGTTATTACTTGGCCGTTTTGAGTAGTTTTCATCTGAGGGTCTCTGGTAAGGTTTCCGATTAAAATTACTTTATTTACTGATCTCATGATTCATCGATTAATTAATGTGTAAAATTAGATACTAATATCCGGATCGTCGACAATGCTCTTAAGTTTTTCATCGACTTCTTTCATATCTTTTTTAGATTTTGGTTTGCTGTCAGCCTTAGGTTTAGCTGGAGCTGTAGATTTAGCTTTTGCCCTTCTTTTAGCGATACGAGCACGTGATTCTTTCGCTTTCTGTTCTTTTTCTTCCTTTTCTCTCTCTAGTTCAGCTTCGAATTCTTCATCATATTGATCAAGAGTAGTCGGCGTGTAGCCCTTTGGCTCTTTGACAATCATATAACGAAGAATCGAGTTATTAATGTTGAATTCATGCTCGATTTCTGGAAATTTGCTACCGTTTTCCATCGTAAAATTGTAAACGGCATAGTAACCTTGCTGATGCCCTTTAATAGGATATGCAAGTTCGCGAAGACCGTGATCATCTTCATGATAAATTTCCGCTCCTTCATCAGTGAGGAGCTTTTTGATTTCTGCGAGCTCTTTTTGAGTCTCAACAAGTTCAGGTGAAACAATCACCATAAACTCATATTTTTTAGCTTTATCAGCCATGTTTCCTTTGGTTAAGATATAAATCTTAGCCCTAACTATTGAGAAGTCAGAGCAGAAAATGAATTAATTGTGATGTGAATCTAACAGAGGAGGATTATTTTTGCAATATCAAAATAACATAATTTATTTAGTGGTCAATGATGTTTAATTGAGAATGTTTTGCAGGGGAAAATATTTTTGATGGCACTTATCACCTTGAAATAAAGCTTTGGGCGATTACTATTGACTTTTCTTAAATATTTAATACAATGAGTCTAACGTTTGGTCAACTTGTCGGTCTTGAGGATCGAAAAGGAATGGATCTATAATGTTTAATAGAAATTAATTCTTTCTATGTCACCACAACTTGAGGGCGAGGCCCTACAAGTAAATAGGTTTGCAAGAAGAAATAGACATTTGAGAGTTTTCTCAAAGAAGGATCTGATGAAGATGCGTGGAGGTATTGCTTTGAAAGTTGTTTTTGCTCCTTTGATTGCGGTGGTTCGCAGTATGCCTGTACAGAGGTCTCTCGACTTTATGTATGGGTTTAAGAGTTTTTTTACAGATATTTTACCGGTTACTCCTAAAGGGAAGTTGCTTTTCCAGGGGGTGATTTTGTCTTTGACTACCCTGACTGTTACTTCGGTGACGCAAGGTACGACCTTTACTTCCAATCCGGTGGCTTATACGCCGGAGTACTCTGAATCATATTCCCTACCCGGGGATATTTTAGTTCCGGATGATAATGGATACTTAGTGAAGATTAATCCTCAAACGGATGAAGCTTCGCGTGTGGGGCTGACGGATTTTGCCAAGCATGAGGTTGAGAGTGGTGAAACGCTTTCGGTAATTGCTGCTCGTTATGGAGTGAGCACAGATACTATTATGTGGGAAAACAACATTCGTGATGCTCGGAGTTTAAGAGTGGGACAAGAATTAGCGATCCCGCCAGTTGATGGTGTGAGCTATCAAGTACGTAGTGGTGATGATTTAGCTGATATCGCCGAGAAATATTCTATTACAGAAGAAGCAATTATTGCCCAAAATAGCCTCGATGAAGGTACAGAAATAGTGAAGGGTCAAGATCTTTTCTTGCCTGGAGCTGAGCCTGTAAGGACTGCACCGACAGTGATAGCCTCCGCGGGTAGTAGTGATCTCCAGTATCGTGTGAGCTCAGCTACGAGAGCAGCGAGTACTGTTGATTGGGATGTGATGCCTACGGGACCGAGTTCCGCTGGTGGTGAAACACCGCTGATATACCCTACTATTGGTACCATTACTCAAGGTTTCCATTCTGGACATTACGCTTTGGATATTGCTAATCGTTCTAAACCGGCAATTTGGGCTGCGAAAGATGGTGAAGTGATTAAGGCTACTGTCGGTCAATGGTCTGGAGGTTACGGTAATCATATTGTGATTGATCATGGAGACGGTACACAAACTCTCTATGCTCATATGGAAAGTCTCAATAAAGGTGTTGGTGATTATGTCAGTCAAGGTGATGTCATTGGTAAGATGGGAGCTACTGGCCGTGTGTACGGAGTGACTGGTATCCATCTCCATTTCGAATATCGTGTGAATGGGGTAAAGGTTAATCCTGCTTACTACTACTAGGAAATGGCTTTAGTTTATGCATTGCTGAGGTGGATATGGTTATTGCCTCGGCGGATTTTGGTTTTGCTGATTAGGGGTTATCAAAAGACGCTGTCGCCTGATCATGGTTTGATGAAGGATTTTTTCCCCGGGGGATATTGTAAGTATGAGCCGACCTGTTCGCAGTATGCGCGAGAGGTGATCATGAAGTATGGATTTTGGCGTGGGAGCTATAAAAGTGTGGTGAGAATCTTCAAGTGCAACCCCTGCAGCAAGGGTGGTTATGATCCACCTTGACTTTTGGTCTGGGGCGGGTAAACTCAGATTTGTGTGCATAACTAAATTTTATGGCAATTAAACGAGCTCTCATAAGCGTCTCCGACAAGGAAGGCGTTGTTGATTTTGCGCGTGCGCTGGCGGATGCAGGTGTAGAGATCCTCTCGACCGGTGGTACGGCAAAGGTTATTAAAGATGCGGGAATCGCAGTAGTGGATGTATCCGACTACACTGGATTTCCGGAGATGATGGATGGAAGGGTGAAAACTTTGCATCCCAAGATCCATGGTGGGCTATTGGCCCTGCGTGATAATGCTGAGCATCAGGCTGCGGCGGAAGAAAATGACGTGAAGATGATCGATTTGGTGGCGGTAAATCTCTACCCTTTTGAGCAAACTGTAGCGAAGGAAGGCGTGAGCGAAGAAGAAGCGATAGAAAATATCGATATTGGGGGGCCGAGTATGGTGAGGAGCGCGGCGAAGAATTTTAGATTTGTGACGGTGGTGACTGATCCGGCCGATTATCAGGTAGTGAGTGAGGCGATTAGTCAAAAGGAAGAAACTAGCTTGGAGATGCGAAAAAAGCTGGCAAGAAAAGCTTTTTCATTGACCAAGGGGTATGATCAGGCGATTGAGAAATACTTTAGGGAGATTTTGGGTGAGCCGGAGCTGCTTTCTCTTCATTATGAAAAGGTGAGTAGTTTGCGCTATGGGGAAAATCCGCATCAGAAGGCGGCATTCTTTAGAAATCCGGAAAATACTGATTCGAACATTACTAACTCTGCGGTATTGCATGGGAAACAGCTTTCATTTAACAATCTTGTCGATGGTGATAGTGCGCTGGAGCTTGTGAAGGAGTTTGAGAAGCCGGCGGCGGTGTTTGTGAAGCATAATAATCCATGTGGCGTGGCGGTGGCTGAGGAGCTGTCTGAGGCCTTTATCAAGGCTTATAAGGTAGATCCCCTATCGGCGTTTGGTTGCATCATTGCGGTCAATCGTGAGGTGACTGAGGAGATTGTGGATCATATGAAGGCGGAGAAAATGTTTGTGGAGATGATTATCGCGCCTAGTTTTGAAGAAAAAGCGCTGAAGAGATTGATGACGAGGAAAAATTTGCGAATCATTGAAACGGGTGAACTGAAATTGGATAGATTTAAGACTGATATTAAAAAGATTGCCGGTGGGCTATTGATCCAGACAAAGGATACCTATACTTTGAAAAAAGAGGATTTGAAGGTGGTGACGAAGGTGAAACCGAATGATGCGGAAATTGAATCACTTTTATTTGCGGATACGGTTTGTAAGCACGTGACTTCTAATGCGATTGTCTTTGTGAAAGGGACGGTGGTGACCGGAGTTGGTGCCGGGCAGATGTCGCGGGTGGATAGTGTGATGATCGCGGGACATAAAGGTGGAGAACGGGTGCCGGGATCGGTGATGGCTTCGGATGCTTTCTTTCCCTTTCCGGATTCGGTAGAAAAAGCGAAGGAGCTTGGGATTAAGGCGATTATCCAGCCCGGGGGGTCAGTGCGTGATGAGGAAGTAATTGCGAAGGCTGATGAGTTGGGCTTGGCGATGGTGTTTACCGGTCGTAGGCATTTTAGACATTAAGAGCATTTTAAAAGCCTCCATTTCCCGTTTAGGCTGGGAGATGGAGGCTTTTTTGTTGAGCTGATTTTTCTCTAGTTATCTTCTGTTGTAGCGATGTAGAGATTGTAGATCATGGAGATGATTTCGTCACGGGTGGCGGGGACGTTTGGTTCGTAGTAGGTACGTTCTTGGCCTTGGACTGTGAGAGTGCGGCCCTTAGTGATGCCACATTCGTAAGCGCGTTTAGAACTATCGTAGTACCAATCTGAAGTGAAGACATCGTCGAAGGGGTGTTCGTCTAATTCGTCACATTCGAGATAATCATCAGAGATATTGAGGAGGATTTGCACTACTTCGGCACGGGTTACAGTTTGGTTGGGGCGGAAGGTGTTGTCATTGAAACCGCGGACCAATCCAGTGACGTAAGCGCCGTCTACGAGACGTTGGAACCATTCTCCTTCTGGAACATCGGAGAAGCCAGAGCTTGGGATATTGTCAAAGACGAGATCGAGATCTTGGTCGTCGAACCAACAAGAACTGAGAGTGGCAAACTTGGTAAACTCAGCACGAGTGGTGAATTGACCAGGTTGGAAGACACGTTCAGTAAGTCTGAGGATATCGAGACTGGTGTTGGTTTCATCTTGGCGGACATTGGCATCAGCCGGATAACCGATAGTCAATGGGAAGCCATCGTAAGCTAATCCGGCGAGTACTTCGATCACATCACGAGCATAATTGCTAGAGGTGTCTTCGAAGCTGACACCGTCGATTTCGTCCAAACAAGCGTAGAGTCTAGTGACGCGAGCGTCGATCTCTTCGTCGTCACCGGAGATTTCTTCTTCAGGATCGGTTTCGTCGTCGTCAGCGGCATTGGAACAACCGCGGTCGTCTTGATCAATGTCTCCATCACCATCATTATCGATACCGTCACGACATTCTTCGAGGACACGAGAGACTGTATCGTCGCTTTCGTCGTCGTCAAAGGCATTGTCACAACCGGGATCGTAGGCATCGATGTAACCGTCGCCATCATTGTCCTCAAAATCGGAACATTCAGGGCGGTCTTCGTCTACTTGGTTAGTGGTGTTATCACCTTCGTTGACGATATTGGTGATGTTGAATTCTTGATTGATGATCACGATACCACCACCAACGGCGTTACAGGCGTTGATACTGGCTGTGAGACAGGCTAGTTCCTGAGCCGGGCCGACGGCGGCATCAAGACAGGCTTGATGAGCGGGAGCGACTTGAGGACAGACCTGAGTGTTATTTGGAGTTGGTGTAGTACCAGGATCGTCCGGATCCGGAGTGATGTCAGCCTGACAGACGGCATCGGCTAGGCCTTTACAGTTGAGGCCACCGGCTGCGATACATTGATCGTAGGTGTCGAGGGCTGCTTGGGCGTTTTCCGGTACACCACAGGCAAAGATACTTGGTGGAGGATCAATTGGTTGTGGTGGATCGAGATAACAGACATTGTCGGCGTTGTTGGCACAAGTGGCTGCAGCGGTGCCATCGTCGATACAACTCTCGTAAAGGGTTTCGGCGTCGGCTACGTTTTGAGCGACTGTGCTGTTACATTGGTAGGACGGAGCTTGTTGATTGTCACAGCTAGTGGCTGCACGGTTGATATCTGTTCTGAGGGTTTCAGGGTCGAGATTTTTGCGACCGAGGAAACCGAGAACTACGCTTTCTGATGGGTACAACATGTCGTTATCCGCACATTGAACGTCTGCACGACAAATGACATTGGCATCTCGGAGTTGTTGACTGAAGGCATCGTAGTTGATACGCCCGGTAGCAAATTGAGAAACGATGTTTTGGTAGTTTTCGATAGAATAAGTACCGTTTGTGCCGCTATTGGTGGTACAGGCTTGACCGATGTCTTCGTAAGTTGCGGTGTAGCAAAGGGCATCGGCGG
>CAYMGN010000032.1:12112-13649 GCA_964389995.1 uncultured Candidatus Peribacteria bacterium
GAGCCCCGTAGAGACACAATTGTCGTAGAAATCGCTGAGGGCCGCATTTGCAGGACATTGGTAGGCGCTTGGAGTTGGATCTGGGGTTGGGGTTGGAGCAACGTCACAAGTTTCAGTGTTTGTTCTGATGTAATCGCTGACTTCACGACTGGTAGCTGCTTGGTTGATTGCAGTGATTAATTCTGGCTCTGTAGGATAAAGCTGCCCCTCAAAACATTCCGATTCCGTTTTACAGACAGTGATAGAAGATCTGAGAGCTCGGTTTAATTCATCTAAATTGATTGTTCCGTCCAAGAAATTAGAAACTGTTTCTTCGTAACGGCTAATACCGTTGTAGCCTGGTTGACCTTGAGTGGTAGTACACTCTTGCCCGGTTCCATCCGGTGTATCATCAGGTGTATCGACTGGATCGGGGGTATCGGTTGGCTGGATGCGTTGGTTGAGTTCACCGATAATATCGAGAGTGACAATCTCGCGATCAACGCCAACGTAGATCACATCTTCTCCCGGAATACGTGGGATGATGGAGATAGTATTACATTTGTCGAGTACTACCGGGGTCGTAAGGCGGACACCGGCTTCACGACCAACGTCGAGGACGCTGGCTGCTAATTGGGGGCTAAGATTGAGTCCAACAGGTGCTTTGGTAATATCACGTGGATCATCAAGATCGCGCTCAAAGGGATTATTGCCCGGTACACCGGGATTGGTAGGATCTTCTCCAACATCCAATTTTCCGGGATTGACCGGAGTGGGATCAGGGGTGTCGTCGGGATCTCTGAGATCGCTACCACCATCATCTGTGTTATCAATATCACACATGTTTTGGCGGCCGATACACTCCTGGATAGAATTACCAGCTTTGCGACAGAGTTCTAAGAATTGTGGATCATTACAATCCAGGGAATCTCTACCAAGATCTGTATCTTCATTTATTGGTGGGGGATCAATACGGGTATCCTCAGGTTCTGCTTGAGTACGACATTCTAAAGACCTAACAGGATTAGAGACGATGTCGGCATGAGGCTCTCCGGTATTGGGGTCGACGACCACGGCAAACATTACTTCGTCGACGCGGGCACGGTCATTGAGACTAACTTCGATGGACTGTTGATTGGTGCTGATATCAGTCGTAGAAAATTCGAGACCGTAGTTACTATTGAGGTCACGAATTTTTTTCTCATTTTCGACGGCATCGCCGATAAAGATACTACCTTGAAAGAGGCCGGTACCCGCCAAGAGATAAGCTCCAACACCAATGACAGTGATGGCGGCAAGAGCTACAACTACCCATTTTGACTTTTGAGAAGGAGGAATCTCATTTTGAGGGCTGGGTTTAGGACCGGTTGGTTCAGGAGTGGAGTTGGTCTGCGGAGCTCCCGGTGCCGGAGTTTTTTGAGATTCGGGAGAGGCCTGAGGGGCATTGCCATCAGGATTTGGCACCGGAGTGGGGCCTTGATTTTCTAAATCTGCCATTGTGTTTGAAGTTAGTTTTTGTTTTTTATTTTATACAATTATAACATTTTTTTGATGGGCG
>CAYMGN010000033.1:0-1376 GCA_964389995.1 uncultured Candidatus Peribacteria bacterium
AGTGTGTTCTAATTGTTCGTGATCTTCTTGAGCATGGGCTTGTTCGAGCCAGGCACCGCCGACAGAAGTAAAAGTGTATCCGGGAGAAATTTCCGGCGAAAGATAATCGCCAGTGTGTTCCTGATCAAAAGAAACCGTCTCGGCAAATGCGGACTGAGTGGGTAGAAGCGCAAGAGCACTGAAGATTAAGAAACAAAAGCCGATATTTCTCACTGATTGGTATATTTTGTGCATCATTTTTTTATAACGAAAGTGTTGCCAGATTGTAACAAAAAAAAGTTTACATCTCAATGATAGAGGTTGTGATTTAGATTTGACAAGTACTTTGCATTGCGTTAGATTTGGCAGCGGTTACTTTCGAGAATAATTTTCATTCAATATTAATTCTTTTATCTAACGGCGGAATTTAACAGACAATCTTTTTATGGAAGTCGCCTACAATCTTAGGTTTCAAAAATTTAACTTTAGCAACAAACCCATCATTGATAAGGAAGGGGAGGTTATTGTTTATGCTAAAGGTTTTAGATTGAAAGGAAAAGGAGCCGGCGACAAAGGTGAATTGATCAATTTTTCGGAAATCAAGGAATTTTATTACCGCAAAGATAAGATTAATTTTATTACTTTTGCGAAAGAAAAATACGTGCTCTCGGAGGCGGGGACGCTTTTTGATGAATTGCTGAGAGATCTCTATAAATCGAGAAATGAATTCTTGATGGATGCGCTTTTTATGAAGGCGGGAAGAGTAAAGGCAGAATTTGATGGGCACTTTGAGAGACTGAGTAAGTTTAATAAACCGATTAATAAAGGGACGGCAAAGATTAGACTGCATGAAGGTGGACTGGTGATTATCCCCAAGCTGCAGGATGCTTTTGCGATCAATTATAATTTTATTAATTTCCATGAGTTCAATGAGATGGAATATAAGGTGAAGATTGTTTCCGATGAGGGCAATCAACTTTTTCTCTCGCAGTTGGGCAATGAATATGAATTTTTTCAGGAAAAGTTTAATAGCTATCTGGGAGAAATGTATCAAAAAGTGGTGAATGATATTTTGAAGGAAATTTTTCCGGAATATCATGCCGGGACATTGCTGAAACTCGCTTATAAAATGAAAGAAGGGAAGGCAGTGATGAAAAAAGATATTGATAAGATAGATAAAGAATTATCTCAAGCCGTGGATGAATTTGTGTTTGAGGATGAGACTTTCAGAAAGAAGACAGAAGTTTTGAGGGAGATGGTGGATGAATATCACTTGTTTTATGGTATTGCTGACGACAATGCAGTAAAGGACGGCTTTGTACGTTGGGCGATGTTTGTTTTGCCGGAGTACAATGCGGTGGGATTTTCGATTTTGCCACGTTGGCAGGAAGGCGCTG
>CAYMGN010000033.1:1386-5553 GCA_964389995.1 uncultured Candidatus Peribacteria bacterium
ATTATGGAAAAAGGAAGTCCGGCTGAAAAAGCGGAAGATAAAACTGATGAGATCAATCATGCACTGGTGCATTTGGGCTTTGTGAAGGATCCTTGCTATAAAAACAAAAGGGAATTAAGACATTCTCCCTATCAGTATGCAATCCGAAAACTCCCCTATTTGCGTATTTTGAGAAAGTCGTTTATCGCCAGAGTGGGGCAAAAAGATGTGCAAGCTTGGCAGAAAGAAGTGAAAAAACTCTTGAAGGAATCAAAGATCAAGTAGTAAGATTGAGGTATAAATCTTTTAATCCTCAATAGTATGGCTGAAGTTTCATTTACTGAAGATAATTTTGACGAAGAAGTGTTGAAATCTAAGACCCCGGTTTTAGTGGATTTTTATGCGGAATGGTGTGGGCCTTGTAAGATGCTTGCTCCGGTGGTGGATGAGATCGCGAAAGAAAAAGAAGGCGACTGGAAAGTGGGCAAATGCGATATTGATGCTAATCCGGCTCTGGCGGAAAAGTACGGTGTGCAAAGTATTCCGACTTTGCTTTTTGTGAAAGATGGTGAAGTTGTGGAGAAGATGATGGGTTTTCAGAGTAAGGAGAAGATTTTGGAGAAGATGGGGTAGTGAGTTTTTTTTGGCGGGTTTGGGCCATCCCAAACCCCCACCCACCCAGGGGAAGTTTAACGTTTGAAGATTAAATTTTCTTAAATTTTTCAGCCGCAGCCACAGCCAACTGATCCGCAAGATTATTGTAGGCGTTATCGGCATGTCCCTTTACCCAAATCCATTTGATTTGGAGCCAGGCGCTCAGTTTTTCTATTTCGGCCCAGAGATCGGTATTGGCTTTTTTCTTCCATCCCTTATTCATGGTGTTGATTATCAAACTGGAATCAGAGTAAATCTCAATCGGGGCACTCGTTTTTTCTTCTTCACGCAACCATTTTAAAGCTTCAATCACCGCCATCATTTCCATCCTATTATTAGTAGTCTCTTTTTCACCGCCGGAGAGTAGATGTTCTTTTTCCGATTCTAAAATAATCGTGCCCCAACCGCCGGGGCCGGGATTGCCGAGACAACTGCCGTCGGTATAGATCTCGATAGCTTTTTCTGCCATAGTTCTTTAATATATTTGCAGATAAGTTAGCATTTTGACTGATGAAAATCAAAATCATCCAAGTGGGAAATACCAAGGATCGCTATCTCGAAAAAGGGATCGCCGAGTATCTGAAAAGGATTTCTCCCTATGCAAAAATGGAGATTGTGGAATTAAAAGAAGAAAAAAAATCTAAGACAATCAGTGCTGAAATCTGTCGAGAAAACGAAGGTAAAAAAATCCTTAAGCAATTTGAGGAGAGGGCATTTACTATTGTATTAGACGAAAAAGGGCGGGAGATGAATTCGGAAAAATTTGCGGAACTTTTAGAGACCAATAGTGATCAAGGGCGGACAATTTCTTTTGTGATTGGCGGGCCTTTTGGTTTGTCGGAGGAGGTGAAAAAACGAGCTGATCTGGTCTTGGCGTTTTCGCAGATGACCTTTACACATAGGATGATTCGGCTGATTTTGGTCGAGCAGATCTATCGGGGGCTTTCAATTATCGCGGGAAAAGAGTATCATCATTAGGACAAATATTTCTCTAATTTCACTCTATGGCTGAAGTTGTAATCTATACAAAATCCTACTGTCCTTATTCTAAAGATTGCAAAAAATATCTGGATGAAAAAGGAGTCAAATACGATGAAAAAATGATTGATGATGACGCGGCGACGAAACAAGAAATGCTCACTAAATCCGGGCAAAGAAGTGATACTCCTCAGGTTTTTATTAATAGTAAACATATTGGAAGTTTTGATGATATGAAGGCCTTGGAGAGTTCCGGTCAGCTCGATCAATTGTTAGATCTGAAGTAAGTTAAAAATGAAGAAAATTCTCTTTTTTATTGCTGCGATTGTAGCTCTTGGTTTTGCTTTTTGGTCGCAGAATAGCCGTATTTTGAGTGGTGATATTTTTTTTGTGATGCAGCAAGTGAAAGAAGGCAACAAGCCGGAAGAAGCGGTAAAAACGGCAGGGATTTTGCAGAGGGCTGCAGTGAAGGAAAAAGAAAAGCAAGACGATCAAAGGCTCAAAGGGGTCTATCCCCTACTTTTTCCGGGGAAGCCGGCTTTGGATCAGGCTTATGATTTTTATGAAGATTCATTGGATGGTTTTGGGAGCATGGTGCGTGGGGCTGCTCTCTCGGCAAACATGGAAAGAGTGGAAAATCTCACTTACTTTTTTGAACGTTTAGCGGCAACTGAAGAGGTGGATACTTTTGTGATTTTGAGCAGTGGGCAAAGAGGAATGGTTGAGAAAATTGCTGTCAGTGAGTATGCCTTTGATACTGTTTATGGTCAGGTGTTACCGGATTTTGAGCTGATGGATGAGTTGTTAGAGCAAAAATTAGTGACTGTAGTTGATGGCGCTTTTGCTGAAGTGAGGGCAGTCCATGCCTATGCCGCTTTTATCAAGAAGAGCTTTCCGGAGGCCCGGGTTTTGGCAGTGGCGATCAATGAAGATGCGGCTGTCGATGACCTCAAAAATATTGCGCAGGTCTTGAGTGAAGAAGGGGAAAAAAAACTATTTGTGATAGCGCCGGCGGTTTTTGAAACGATCAATGGGGACTCGCCTAGTTATGAGGTTTTAAATCAGTTTCATGAAGAGTATTTCCGGAATCTTTTGGGTGTTTTAGATCCGGGAGGGTTGGAGCAGGCGGTGACGGAGTATCGCAAGCCTTTGCAAACGCTGATGGAATATTTACTGCTGGAAAAAGCTTTTGTGGCTACTGATTTAGGGCGTGCGGATTTGTCTGAGGACTTGAATTTTTATTTTGCTTATAGTGAGGGTGTCCCGACCGGTAGTGAAAGGCGGCTGACCATGAAGGCCTTTGGCGATATGATGCTGGGGAGGCATGTGCGGGTTTTGATGGATATTAATGGGCTGGACTATATCTTTCGGAATATTCGGGGAGAAAACAACATTGTATTTGAAGGGGCGGATTTGATTCATGCCAATCTCGAGGGTCCGATTAAAGGCGCGGGTAAAAAAGGAGGCACTTCGATGAATTTTGCTTTCAATGAAGATGTCGCTCCGCTTTTGGCTGAGCATGGTTTTAACTTGCTTTCTCTTTCTAACAATCATGCTGTGGATCAAGGTTGGGAGGGTAGAGAAACCACAATCACGGCGCTGGAAAATGCGGGTATAGACTGGTGTGGTCATCCGAGCGAAGCCGATCCGGAGAGCGTCTATTATGGTCAAGTGATGGACAAGAAATTTGCTTTTATCTGCCTGCACGATGTCACTTTTGATTTGGATGAAGAGGCAGCAGTGCGCTTGATTTCAGAAGTGAATGAGAAAGTTGACTTCCTCATCGTTTCTATCCACTGGGGTGTGGAGTACCAACATCGTCCGCATCAAACTTTGCAAGTGGCGCCGGCTCATCGTTTTGTGGACGCAGGAGCGGATCTGGTGCTTGGTCATCATCCTCACGTAGTGCAGAGTTTTGAGCAGTACAATGGCAAATTTATCTTTTATTCTCTCGGTAATTTTGTTTTTGATCAGTATTGGTCGCAGGCGACTCAGGAAGAATTGGGGCTAGCAATTAGCTTGGGCAAAAGTAAGGATTTTGAAGAAGGAGAGATCGAAACCACAATCTATTTACTACCAATGAAAAGTAAAAACGCCCAGTCACGCTTGATGCGAGAAGCTGAGTACCAGGAATGGATTGAGAGATTTATCGGCTACGGCGATTACAGTGAAGAAATGAAAGCGATGATCAGAGAGGGAGTGATCAGACCTTAATTTTATTGAAGGTGAAAGGGAAAATACTTTGGTTTGGTTCTTAAATGAGTTATCTTTGCTTTTAGCTAACCAATTTCCTATGAAAATAAAATTTGCGGGAGCCTCTGGAGGGGACGTCACCGGGTCAAAGCATTTGATCACTTTTAACGATAAAAAGATTTTGCTTGATTGCGGGATGTTTCAGGGCCATAGAAAAGAAGCGGACGAAAAAAACCGAGAATTTCTCTTTAATCCGGAAGAAATTGACGCGATGATTTTGTCCCATGCTCATATTGATCACAGTGGCTTATTGCCGCGTTTGACCAAGAAAGGTTACGGCGGGCCGATTTATTGTACACATGC
>CAYMGN010000033.1:5563-9893 GCA_964389995.1 uncultured Candidatus Peribacteria bacterium
AGACGTGTACGGCGTTTCATCAGCGGAAGCTTACCGCTACATCATTGACAGTATTAACCAAAGCGCCGCACACAGAGGCTATTTCACGGCGGACTTCAGCGAGTACTTCGATGACGTGTCGGAATGGGTCTTTACCGATTGGTGTCACCTGACCGCCGGAGCGAATTTCCTCGTCGCCAAGGAACTGTCCAATCTGATCAAGCTGCAAAGATGCTGAGGATGCGATGAGTCTTTTTCGGGCGGTTAATTATGAACAGAGTTTTGTAGTGACTGAGGGAGTAGTGGCTTCTTTTTATGATGCGGGTCATATCTTGGGGTCGGCGTTGATACATATGATTTTTTACGATAAACATAGCAAAAAATATCTCAATGTCTGTTTTACCGGAGATTTGGGGAGACGTGGTTTGCCGATTTTGCGAGATCCGCAGATGATTCCTAAGACTGACGTTTTGATTTCGGAATGTACTTACGGTAATAGACTGCATGCGGCGATCCAAACTGTGGATGAGGATTTGGCGGCGGTAGTTAATCAAGTGGCCAAGTCCGGTGGCAAGATGATTATCCCGGCTTTCGCTTTGGAAAGAGCGCAGGAGATTGTCTATCACCTCAATGGATTGAGACAGAAAGAGATGATTCCGGATATACCGGTTTATGTCGATAGTCCCCTAGCAGGCAATCTGACCGAGGTTTTCCGTTCACATCCGGAGTGTTATGATCGCAAGGTATACAATAGCTTTATCAGAGAAGGCAAAAGCCCTTTTGATTTTTGTAATTTGGTCTACACCCGCAGTGTCGAGGAGTCGAAATCTCTGAACGAAAAGAACGGCCCGATGATTATCATTTCCGCCTCTGGGATGTGTGAACACGGCAGAATCCTCCATCATCTACGTAATAATATCGAAGACCCAAGGACGGTTGTATTGATCGTTGGTTATCAAGCCGCTCATACTCTCGGACGTAAACTAGTAGAAGGAGAAAAAAGAGTGAGCATCATGGGTGATAAATTTGATGTAAAAGGCTCAGTCTATGTAATGGATGCTTTTTCTGGGCATGCTGATCGTAGTGATCTCCTAGAATACATTACCAAGATTGAAGACCTCAAAAAGATATTCCTGGTCCATGGTGAACAAACGCAGCTGGAATCTTTTAAAGCCGCTCTCGCCGAAAATGGCTATGAAGATGTTAATCTGCCGGATTTTGGTCAGGAGTTTGAGCTGGATTTTGCTGATTTTTAAGGGAGAGGAGATACTGCTTAGCATCTTTGACGGTTTTGATATCGCCGTGTAGCTGTTTTTCGCGGATTTCTTTGAGGATTTTTCCTACCTGGGCGCCCGGTTTGAGATTGAGGATTTTCATTACTTCTTTACCGTCGATCAGTTTTTTGGGCATTAGTTTGAGTTTGGCGATTTCGTGGCGGTACATTTTGAGGAGCTTTTGGTAGAGGGAAAGATCCATCGGTTCGATCCCCATGGCATCGGCGCGGTAGACTTCGAGGAGGTCCTCAAACCAAGGCTGGAGGAACCAGTGACGGCGGCGGCCATCAGGCATTTCAAAAAGAGGGACGATCATCATGTGGTGTTCGATCAACCAGTGGACCTTATCGATAGTCTTGCGGGGAAAATTAAGTCTACTGAGGATGATTGCGGCGGTGTCAGCACCTTTTTCGGCGTGGCCATCGTAACGGATGCGTTTTTCGTCCTGACTAAAAGTTTCGTACTTGCCGATATCGTGCATGAAGGTAGCCCACTTCAGGGCAAGATCAGGTGGTTTTTCGCGGAGGGGGTTGGGGTCGTTTTCTTCGTCAGTGAGGGCTTCGAGAGCGCGGATGGAGTGATCCCAGACATCTCCTTCTTGATGATACTGGAGGGGTTGGGCGAGACCTTTGAGTTGAGTGAGCTCAGGGATTATCAAGTCTAAAACTCCGATTTCAAATAATTCTTCAAAGGCTTGGCCGGGATTTTGGCCGAGGATCATCTTGTTGAGTTCGTCGCGGATTCTTTCTTGAGAAATGTTAGTGATGAGGTGGGCGTGTTTTTTGATTGCAGCGTAGGTGTCGGGGTGGTATTGCATATCATAACTATTTTTGAAGCGGACGGCGCGGAGGATGCGGAGGTGGTCTTCTTGGATGCGGGTTTCTGGATCGCCGATAAAACGGATCAGACGATCGCGGAGGTCAGCTTGGCCGTCTACATAGTCAATCACTTGATCCGCGGCAGGATCGTAAAACATCGCATTAATGGTAAAATCCCGGCGCTTAGCGTCTTCTTGAGCGGAGGTAAATTCTACAGCGTCTGGTCTGCGGCCATCACTATATCCGGCGTCTGATCTAAAGGTGGCTATTTCAAAATGATGACCGTTTTTGATGGCGAGGATGACACCAAACTTTTTGCCGATGGGGACAGTGTGTTGTAGTAAGTCCTCAATTTGATCCGGTTTGGCGGAAGTAACGATATCAAAGTCCTTGGGTTCGATGCCCAAAAGCATATCGCGCACGCAGCCACCGGCCCAGTATGCCTGGTGGCCCGCTTTTTTTAGAGTTTCGATAATTTCGAGGGAAGTTGGTTTCATTAGTACTATTTTACAGCATTTTGGCCTTAATTTTAAGTAAATACCTTGCTTGGGCGGGGATTTTTGTTAGGGTGGGAGTATGAAGATTTTAGCAATAGAAACATCCTGTGATGAGACTGCGGCCAGCATAGTAGAAAATGGGCTTAAGGTGCTCTCAAATGTGATTGCATCGCAGATTGATATTCATCAGGAAACAGGTGGTGTGGTGCCGGAGGTGGCTGCGCGTGAACATGTGCTCCAGATGGTGCCGGTTTTGGATAAGGCCTTGAGGGAGGCGGATTGTCAGTGGGAAGAATTAGACGCAGTAGCGGTGACCGAGGGCCCGGGGTTGGTGAGCTCGCTTTTGATTGGTAGAGTGACGGCACAGATGATCGCGGAGGTGAAGGGGTTGCCTTTGATCTTGGTCAATCATATCAGTGGGCATCTCTACTCAAACTGGCTGGATCATGAGGAAGAGGTAGCATTGCCCGCTTTGATTTTGACTGTTTCCGGTGGGCATAATGAGTTGATTTTGATGAAGGAAGATCATAGCTTAGAGCATTTGGGACGGACGCGAGACGATGCGGCGGGGGAGGCTTTTGATAAGGTGGCGCGGATGCTTGGTTTAGGATATCCGGGGGGGCCGGAGATTGCGCGGTTGGCTGTAGATGGGGATAGAGAGGCCTTTGATTTTCCGAGGGTGATGCTGGAGAAAGAGAGCCTGGATTTTAGCTTTTCGGGATTGAAGACTGCTGTTTTGAGTGAAGTAAAAGAATATATCGCTACTCATGGTCTCAAAGATGAATCTGAGTTTTCTGAGTCCTTTAAAAAAGATATCGCAGCTAGCTTTCAAGAAGCGGTGGTGGAGACGTTGGCGGCAAAATTAATGAGAGCTTTGGAGCGTTACCCGCAAGTGAGAGAAATCCATCTGGCAGGTGGGGTTTCGGCCAATCTGCGTTTGAGAGAAAAGATAGAAGAGATCAAGAGGGCGGAAATGAAATTTCGTTATCCGCAGAGTTTGAAATATTGTACTGATAATGCGGCGATGATTGGGGCGGCAGGTTATTATTCATTGAAAAAAGATTCTGGCCTTTTGTATTGATTTTTACTGATAAAATGGTAAAGTATAAGTCAAAGTAATTAACCAAAACCTTCACATGGGGGCTAAATCCAATAAAGAAGAAGTAGAAAAAATGGAACCTCTCCGTACACCCAAGGGAGTTCACGATATTTTGCCGGACGATCATGTTTATCACACTTATATCAAAAAAGTGATCAGGCATCGTGGACGTCAGGCGGGTTTTAGACGGATTACCACCCCGGTTTTGGAATACACTGAGGCTTTTACGCGTAGTATTGGTGAGCTCTCAGATATTGTGAGTAAAGAAATGTATAGTTTTGAGGATCGCAAAGGGAGGAGTTTAACGATGAAACCTGAAGGAACGGCTGGCGTCGTTCGTAGCTATATCCAACACGGGATGAATCAATGGCCAAAGCCAGTTCAACTCTATTATATCGAGCCACATTTTCGTTATGATCGACCACAAAAGGGTCGCTATCGTCAGTTTTGGCAGTTTGGATTTGAGATGTTGGGAGAGCAAGATCCGGCTTTGGATGCTCAGTTGATCCAGTTGGCAACCAAGATTTTTAAGGATATTGGGATTCTCGATAGTTTGGATTTACAGCTCAACACGATCGGTACTCCGGAAGCACGTGAGAAATATTGTCAGGCACTGGAGGACTTTTATGTGGGTAAGGAAAGGTCAGTACCGCCGGAATATCG
>CAYMGN010000033.1:9903-13255 GCA_964389995.1 uncultured Candidatus Peribacteria bacterium
TTGATTTATAATAATCCGATGAGATTGCTCGATAAAAAAGACGAAGACTTGCAAATATTGGCTGAGCTAGCACCGGCGATGAAGGACTTTCTCGATAAGGAATCTCTCGAACATCATGAAGAATTAAAAAGCTTCCTCGAAGAAATGGGGATTAAGTATACGGAAAACACTAAACTAGTAAGAGGTTTGGACTACTATACCAAGACGGTATTTGAGTTTTGGGACGAAACTGATGGCGCACAAAACGCCGTTGGTGGAGGTGGTTGTTACGATGGACTAGTGGAATTAATGGGTGGTCAACCGACTCCGGCTCTCGGGTTTGCTTGTGGGATGGAAAGGATCATTGCTCATATGAAGAGATTAAAAATTAAAGCGCCAACTAAAGATGATCTCCATGTTTTTGTGGCGCAGTTGGGTCAACAAGCAAAAAAGAAATGTCTACCATTGATCGATGCGCTACGCGAAAGAGGTTTGAAGACGATGGGAGCTCTCGGGAAAGGTTCGATCAATTTGCAATTAAAGCTGGCTGATAAATTTGAAGTCCCTTACGCGGTACTGATCGGACTGACAGAAGTACGTGAAGGCACTGCTATAATCCGCGATATGAAAAAAGGAACCCAGGAAACAGTACCGATGGAAGAGGTTGTAGAAAAGCTGGCTGGCTATGTCGGACTAAAAAACCTGGACACCTACTCCCCTGGCGAAGTATTATTCTAGAGTAGAAACTCACGCCCTATCCTATGAAATTTTATTGGAAAGCTCTGACCGTTAGCTTAGCTTTGGTGACTTGCGCGCCTTTAGCTTCAGCTGCAGAGTTTAGTGATCTTGCTAGTGGTCATCCTCATTATGAGGCGATCCAGTACTTGGCAGATACTGAAGTGCTCAATGGTTATGAAGATGGTACTTTTAAACCGGGAGCTTTAGTTAATAGAGCGGAGGCGGTGAAGATTATTGCCAATGCTTTTGGGGTGGATACGGCCAATGCCAGTAATAAAAATTTTAGTGATGTTGCGGCCAGTGACTGGTTTTTTCCTTATGTGATGGGGGCGGTTGATACTGGGATAGTTCAAGGTTATGAAGATGGAAGCTTTAAGCCGGGACAGACTGTCAATCTGGCGGAGACTTTAAAAATGTTAACTCTAGCTACAGATGCCTCCCTGCCGACGGTAGAGTTTGATGTGTTCGTGGATGTGCCCAAGGACCAATGGTATGCCTCCTATGCCCTCTATGCCCGAGAAAAAAACATTGTTCTTGCCGATGACTATGGTCAGATCTATCCCGGTCAGGATATTACTAGAGGGATGATGGCTGAAGTCGTTTACCGGCTGAAGTATATGCGAGATGAAGGTCTGGATAACTATCCACTAGCGACGAATTGGCCGGTGTATAGCAGTGCGCAACTGCCATTTAAGATGAAATATGACGAGAGTTGGGATGTGGTTTCCAGTGCGAGAGAGGTTTCTTTCTTTAAGTCGGATGTGCGTTATGGTCAGTTTTCGGCGGAGCGGATTTTTCCTAATTCAGCTAAGGTCGTGGTGACTCTTGATCTCAATGAAGAAAACAAAAGTCGCAGTGAGTATTTTGAAAATATCAAAAAAGCTTTTCCTGATGCAGCAGTGACAGAATTTGATTTGAGAGGGATGGAAGGGATGGAATTGCTCTTTGACGGTCAAAGGATTGTGGACTGGTACCTCTATCTGGATACAGGGATGGTGCTAGCGGTTTATACAGAATACGGCGACGGTTTGCTAAAATTGCAACTGCCAAAAATCATTGGAGAAATGTTACTGAGCTTGGAGTTTCATGATGTGGAAGTAAATTTTGAAGATGCTGATCTGCTGGAAACTATTCTCAAAAATGTCTTGGTAGAAAACGTGGGAATGCAAATGATTGAAATCTTGCCCGACGAGCGTTTATTTGATACTGATACTATTGGTGTTGGTACCGGACCGGTTGATTACTACTACAGCGCAGAACTCAATCGCACCTTTAAATACGAGCGGGCGGCAGATATGATCCTTGCTGTCTCCGAGGGTGAAACCAGTGCTTTTTAATTAACTACGACAATGTCTTTTATTTCGCGAGATCCAAAGAGTTATTTCAGCACCTTTATCGGCGCTTTGATCGTAATTGCGATTGCGCTTTCATTCTTTATCTATTCACTTTTAAAAACTACTCCGGAAGAAATTGAGCCCTATTTTATCGATACGGAGAGCGAGGTGCCGGCTGTTAATCCCGGTAATTTGGGACCGAGTGGACCGCCGGGTGTGCCCTTTCCTACTGAACCTCCTCCGACTCCGGTGACTACTCCCTAATCAAAAGCATCTATGGACGACCTGAAAAAAAAGGCCTTAGACCTACACGAAAAACTCAAAGGTAAGCTAGCGGTGGAAACGAAAGTAGAGCTGAAGTCTAAGGCGGATTTGGCTTTGGCGTACTCGCCGGGAGTGGCGGAGCCGAGTAAGAAAATTGCTGAAGATCCGGAGCTTTCTTATCGCTATACCGGTCGTGGTAATACCGTGGCGGTGATTAGTGATGGGAGCGCGGGCTTGGGTTTGGGGGATATTGGGCCGCTGGCGGCGATGCCGGTGATGGAAGGTAAGGCGGCTTTGTTTAAGGCATTTGCGGGGATTGATTCGATACCGCTGGTGCTTGATAGTAATGATGTGGAAGAAACTATTAGGGTGGTGGAGGCTTTGGCGCCTTCATTTGGAGGGATTAATCTGGAGGATATTAAGGCGCCGGAATGTTTTGAGATTGAAGAAAGGTTGATCGAAAAATTGGAGATTCCGGTTTTTCATGATGATCAGCATGGGACGGCGATTGTGACTTTGGCCGGGTTGATCAATGCTTTGAAGGTAGTGGAAAAAGAAGTGGAAGCAGTGAAGATTGTGCTCAATGGTGCCGGAGCGGCGGGGATTGCGATTGCGAAGATTTTGTTGAAATATGGGTTTAAAAATTTGTTACTGCTTGATAGTAGAGGGGTGATTTATGCGGGTAGAGAAGGGCTTAATGAGTATAAAGAAAATATGGCGGCAGTCACTAATCCTAAGGGGTTTAAGGGTGATTTGGCTGGGGCCTTGGTGGGGGCAGATGTGTTTATTGGTATTTCCAAGGCAAATCTGGTCACTAAGGAAATGGTGCAGTCGATGGCTAGCGATCCGATTATTTTTGCGATGGCCAATCCTGATCCGGAAATTGTGCCGGAGTTGGCTTTGGTGGCTGGGGCAAAGGTAGTGGCTACCGGGCGCTCTGACTATCCTAATCAAGTGAATAATGTGTTGGCTTTTCCCGGGATCTTTAGAGGGGTGCTCGATGTGCGGGCGAGGAGGATTACGACAGAGATGAAACT
>CAYMGN010000034.1:0-3678 GCA_964389995.1 uncultured Candidatus Peribacteria bacterium
CTTGGTGAGCCTTTACCTCACCAACAAGCTGATACGCCGCAGGCCCCTCCCGAACCGAAAAATCTTTACCCTTGCGGGACTATCCGGTATTAGCCATGCCTTTCGGCAGGTTATCCCTGAGTTCGGGGCAGGTTCCAACGTGTTACGCACCCGTTCGCCGCTCCCCTCACTCAACCTTCAAATCATTGAAAACTGAGTGAGGGGCGCTCGACTTGCATGTATTAGACATACCGCCAGCGTTAATCCTGAGCCAGGATCAAACTCTTCACTTAAAATTTACTTGCTTGGGGCTAGGTGCCCAAAGTGCAAGTGGACTTTACAAAGAAATATACAGGTTTCTCTATTACATCCTGAATGTTAAAGGCCAGTGCTTTCATACAGCAGAGGAAGTCTATTTAAAAATCTTTGATAAGTCAATACTTTTTTTCTTCTTTTTTTCTAGGGCCTAAAAAACAATAAAACTCAACATATAAAACAAAAAGTCAATAGAAGGAGAATGATTATATAAGGATTAAATGCTATAATAGATAAAAACTTAAATCTAAAAAATGATCTACGACAATCAACAAAAAAATGGCACTCTAAATAATCAAAACGCACACTCCCCTATCAGTAACTCAGTATTGGTACCCACAGTAATCGAAAAAACCTACCAAGGAGAAAGAGCCTTTGACATTTACTCTCGCCTCCTCAAAGACCGGGTAATCTTTTTGGGTACCGGCATAGATGGAAATGTGGGTAACCTCATCGTTGCCCAGCTGCTATTTCTCGAAAACGAAGATCCCGAACGTGACATTACTCTTTATATCAACAGCCCAGGCGGACATGTCACAGCTGGATTAGCTATTTATGACACCATGCAATACATCAAACCAGATGTATCCACAGTTTGTATCGGTATGGCCGCATCAATGGGTGCAGTCTTACTAGCCGGTGGAGCGGCAGGGAAAAGATTTGCCCTGCCTAATTCTGAAGTTATGATCCATCAACCATTAGGAGGAGCTCAAGGTCAAGCCTCAGACATCCGTATCCACGCAGACCACATCATTAAGACTAAAGAAAGACTGAATAAAATTCTCGTCCACCACACCGGTCAACCAATGAAAACTATTGAAAAAGACACTGATCGTGATTTCTTCATGTCGGCCGAAGTCGCCAAAAAATACGGCATCATCGACAATGTAATCGAACATCATCAACTAGATAAGAAGAAGAAATAATAATCTAGGCGGATGTCTTTTGCCTATGTCTTTCCGCAAAACTAACAGCATACTCAACCAGAGTACTGGCAACATCAATGTTAGTACAATCCTCAAAGGCCTTAAATCCTGGATTTGAATTCACTTCCAAGATCATCGGGCCTTTTTTGCTACGGATTAAATCGACACCACCATAGTGCAAACCAAGTGCCTGAACTGCTCGCACAGAAATATGAACCTCTTCCGGACTGATCTCTACCGCAGTACCAACGCCGCCTAATTCTATATTTGAACGAAACTCTCCTTTGGCAGCCGAACGCATCATTGCGCCCACAACTTGGCCATTGATTACAAGCACCCTAATATCCTTACCACGAGAATGCTTCACATATTCCTGTAATAAATACATTGGTTGATGCCATAAGATAGAAGATTTCAGCGCACGCATACTTTCTACTATTCTTACTCCGGCACCATATGAACCAAAAGGAGCTTTGACAATTAAAGGGAATCCACCGACCAGCTTCACTGCTTGAGAAAGATCTTCCTTACGTCTCACCACCACCGTCTTCGGAATCGCCAAATCGCATTGATCCAAAATCTGCATCGTCTGAATCTTGTTTTTAGTTTGCATAATGGCATCACATTGATTGAAGAGCAAAAAGCCCATCGACTGAAGCTGCTTAATCAAAGGGATCTCCCAAGAAGCATACTTCAAAACAGTCGGTCTGGTAATTATCACATCGTACTTTGGAAAAGGTCTACCATTATATATCAGCCAGGGAGACTTTTGGTCATAGACCATTTGAAACTTTTGCGAACGAAAAATACGGGCTGTGTGTCCGGCCTTTCTAGCGGCACGTTGAATTGCTAACTCCTCAGCAGTCGCACTCCTCTTCAGAGAGCGAAAAGATAAAATTCCAATCTTCATTAAAAAAACTTAGGTGACAAACTGCGCTTATGCTAGAATATAAATCAGATGTAAGCAAATATTTTCTCAAAAAAATGAATAAAAAAGTATTAACTCTCACTCTCATCAGCATCGTTGGCCTCACAGGCTGTTTTGGTGGCGGAGAGGACAATGAAAGCTCAGGCCAAAATCAAGGACCAAACACTGTATACGAAACAGATAGTTACAGTATCAATGTCCCGCTAGACTGGGAAGAAATAAATGAGAACACCCTCCCATCAAATGCACCACAATCAATGGAAGTAGGCTTTCAGAGCAATTTAAAGAGCGATCAGTTTACAACCAACGTCGCCATCAATGTCTTAGAATTAGAAAATGAAATCAGCTCCAGTGACTTTGGTAAGAATTCGCAAAGAGAAATCAGGCGTGAATTAACCGGATACCGAGAAATAGAGGCTGCCGAAATCGATGTAGCAAAAGCTGAAGATGAGTTGGCAGGATACTTAGTAACATACGAAGGAAAATTTAGCCCTTCGCAACCAGAACTATTATTTAGAGAATTATACGTAGTAGATCAATCAATAGTATACATCATTTCAGCCGCATCCCTAAGCGAAGAAGACGAAGGCATTGTCATCAAGGCAGAAGAAATGCTAGAATCATTCGCGATCAAATAAAACCAGGCGCCATGGCCAAGTGGTAAGGCAGAGGTTTGCAAAACCTTTATTCCCCGGTTCGAATCCGGGTGGCGCCTCCAGCCGGAAACTTTGCGTAGCAAAGTTAATTCAGCGTAGCTGAATATTCGAACCACAGGGGCGTAGCGAAAACTGAGAAGCAAAGCGACAATGATTTGAGCCGTCGACCTCGGAACCGCCGCAGCACAAGCGAAGGTGGTGAGAATGAAAGACCATCCGGGTGGCACCTCCAGAAATTTGCGTCAGTAAATTTCTCCTCAACACTTAATCTCAACCTTAACCTCAATTCTCTCTTTTGGGTTACATCAAAAAGCAAATTTCTAAGAATTAAGGAAAAGACTTTAGATTCAGAATTAATGAAAACACAAAACCAAGATTAAAAATTAAGATACTTTTCAGTCAAGTCGAGTCCATCAATTCCCATAAAAACTCCCTTAAAAAAACGCTACAATAAAGGCGACTAATCTAGAACAGCTATGAAACCTGCGGTAAAACAAACCATTGCTTTGAGCTGTATCGTCGTAGCATTGGGCATAATCGTCTCCTACCAAAAAATTGACTCCAAGAACCTGAGCACCAATACCTTTGGTGAAACTGACAGCGTCGTTCTTGATGAAAATCTAATCACTGATCTCTACATTGGCGATCATGCTCTTTTGAATGAAGAAAAAGTAAGCAAACAAAATGTAAAAATCTCCAACAATCACAATTTTGAGACCGCTCCTATTAAAGGGAAACATAATTCAAAACAATTTAGCAACTACCATTTTAAACTTTCGCCACAAAATCCAGAAAATCCCATCAACTGTAGCGAAGAAAATAATCAGAACTTCGTCCGCACAGATTTTCAAAAACTTAAAAATGTCTTGGTAGA
>CAYMGN010000034.1:3688-13078 GCA_964389995.1 uncultured Candidatus Peribacteria bacterium
CGCAATTGGTGGAGAAAACCTCATCTGGAATCCCCTCCCAAACGAAGAAAAAATCATCACCTACTCCGGAGAAAAAGTACTTTTTATCCTTGCAGAAAACCCTAGCAGTCTTGACATTGATTGCTTAAACATCACTAGCAGTAACTAAATCTCATGCTGAAAAACGCCACCTTAAAAGAAAAAATCGCCCTTACTCACGACGTCTACGAATTTGTATTTGAAAGTGAAGAGGAATTTCAATTTGAAGCAGGACAATTTATCACCTTTCGGATGACTACCGAAGAAGGAAAACCATGCTTACGCGCCTACTCCATCGCCTCCAAACCTGAAGACAAATCACACATTTTTACTGTTTGTATCAAAATTGTAGCTGATGGTAAAGGTAGCAAAATACTAAACGAACTCAAAGTTGGCGACGTTCTACCATTTATCGGGCCTAACGGAAAGTTTGTTTTTAATGAGGAAAACAACAAGAACTCAATCTTTATCGCTACCGGTACTGGAGTGGCTCCTTTTAAGTCTATGATCGAAGATCAGCTAGGCAATAAAGAGAATAGAAAAGATTTCACCCTCATATTTGGAGTAAGACATTTGAGAGATATTTTTTACCAAGAGTGGCTGGATGAAATGCAAAAAGAGTATGAAAATTTCAATTACTATCTCACAATTTCTCAACCCGAAAGTAAAGAATGGGATGGCCATGTCGGGAGAGTAACCACGCTCATTGAAGACCTCCAAATCGATAACGAAGAAGATGAAATATATATCTGTGGATTAAAAAATATGATCAATTCAGTCACAGAAATGCTCACTAAAAAAGGGGTCCCTGAAGAAATCATCAACTTTGAAAAATATGACTAGGCAAGTAAAGTTTTTTTTAGTCTTTGCGGCAATAGGGTTATCACTTAGCGCATGTCAAAATCAAAAAAATGATGATTTTGAAAACACCACAGATTCATCTCCTTTTAATGCTGCCTTTATTATCATGGACAAAAGTCAACCAGCTTATCGCGTATTTACTAGTGTTTCTAAAAATAGCTCGAACAAGCAAATCGCTGAACTGGAAGAATTTGTAAACGATAATGAGTTTATCCTCAAGTTAGAAACTGAAGATTTTTATAATAATATTGAGGACCACACATTCGCTGGGATTGTCGAAAATCAATATCAATCCGAAATCATTAGCGGAAACCTCCAAGATTTCCTAGAAAAAAACTTCAACACACCAATCGGTATTACCTGGAATGGCGGCATTAGTTTTACTTTTAATGACTATCAAGAAGCGGAACAAAAGTATCAGGATTATCTCGATAACCCGCAGGAATATCTTGCAAAACCACTCCCCTCTTTGAAAATGGATCCCCATCACCCCCTCAACCACTTCCCTCCTCTAACAGAAAATTAAAACTTCAGTTGATTTTTTTCGAAAAAGCCACAACAATAGAAGCAAACAATTAGCCCGGGTGGTGGAACTGGTAGACACGCAGGACTTAAAATCCTGTTCTTGCAAAAGAGTATGGGTTCAAGTCCCATCCCGGGCACCAGAAATTTGCAATCGCAAATTTCCCTAAATTCTCAATCTCAACCTTAACCTCAATTCTTCCTCCAAGGATTACTTTTTCCAAACGCCCTTCTCTTGATTAAAAAGCCATTTTTTGGTATAATTATAGGATAAATATAAAAACAAATATTGTGTCCGGACTAAATGATAAAAACTTAGACAAAAAAGGTAAAAAGGCTTTAGAAGAAGCCAAAAAGTCACCTAAGGACAGAAGAGCCGAGGCTGGAGCTGACGTTGCCGATCAATTAGACCAAAAAGCAAAAGCCACGGTCGAAGCTCAAAAAAGAGCCAATGAAGCTGCTGCAATACGCGCCAGTGCTGCTGCTGACGCCGCGGAAAAAGCGGCCAGAAGCGAAACAAAAAATCCCGAGAGTGCCGAAAAAACTCCGATTTCTGCTGAAACAGACGAGGTACTAGACTCTGTCAAAGAAGGTGATCGAGAGGAAGCAGGAAAAAGAGCGCTAAAAATCGCTCAACAAAGTGGAGACGCTGCAACAATCGCTGAAGCCAAAGAATTACAAAAAGAAAAATCTCCAATTGCAAAATTTCTCGATGTCATTATTGAATTTTTTAAGAAGCTTTTTTCCGCTTTTGGCAATGCTAAGGATAAAATCAAAAAAGAAGGACAAAAAGGCAGCAGTGAAGGCTACTCTCCATCGGCAGATGAACAAACAAGATACAGTGAAAGCAGTGAATATCGTGAAAATTACAAACATGTAACAATTGAAAAACCAGCTGACGTACGTAGATTAGTTGAGATTGCAACTAAGGCATCATCAAGCGGCACCCCAGTAAAAGAATATCCTGATCTCAAAGAAAAAAATCCCCCATTGTACGACCTTATTCAATACGCTTGTGATTATTACAATTTCCCCCCTTACCTGCTCTATGCCACTTTTAGACATGAATCAGGTTTTAAACATGGAATCATGGGAGACAAACATCTCGAAGGAGGATCGCTGGGAATCGGCCAATTCAGACCTGACACTTTTGTTTCAGTCAGTAACTCTGAACCATTTAAAAAATTTATGGATCAAATCTATCCTGGCAAACAATTTGAAAGAGGCGAAAATCTTTTGGCCGACATCGTTGCCTCAATCTGCTACCACCTCAAAGCCGGACAAAAATTTAACATTGAAATCTCTCAAAACAAACCCCTCACTGACAAAGAAATCCGTATCATTCGTGCTTCATACAATGCCGGCACTGGAAATGGACTAAGACTTTCTGAAAAGAAAAAATACTACGGCTTTGCCCGCACTGTAAGAAATTTTGAGAAAGGTTATCAGCAAGAAAAAACTAATTCCTAAAGATGAGAAGGGATATTCTAAAACAAATCTTTCGTGAAAAACTCTTAGTTTGGGACAATAAGCCATCTAATTCAGCTGAGCAAGGTCCAAAAAGCCAAGAACAAACAAAACCGCCTACTCAAGCACGCAGTGATCTAGCAAGCGCCGGTGCCAGCAAAGCTACCAGTGACCCAGAAAAATCTGATCAAAATGGCGAAAAATCTGAAGAAGAGAACAACTTTTTTAAAGACGTGATCTCCAAAAATTTCCAAAAGGTGAGAAAAACCGTCACTTCCAAAGCCTCGGAAGGTATCGAAGCATACAAAGAAAACAAAGACGCTATCGAATTTGCCAGCGAAGTCTACAAATTAGGAGACGATCTCTCCGGAGTCGCTGACCAATTTGGAAAATTTGTGAGCATCATTATCGAAATGATTCAAAAAATACTCAATGGATTTGAAGGAGGTACAGATGAAGAAAATGATGAAAAAAAGAACAAAAATAAAGGCGGAAGAGCTGAAGGAAAATACATCAGCAAAACGCCAGGCACAATGACCGAGGACGAAAGACAAAAAATGCTCGCTAACGCCGACGTTAGAAGTGCTCCCATTACCAGACCAACCAGCGAATTTCCCAGAAACTTCCATCCTAACTACTCTCTCAAAATTGCCAACTCCGGCTGTATCGGATTGCATGAACGCAACGGAGCATTTGATCAACAAATGGCTGTTAATCAACTGACACACATGGCTCGAGAAGCAGGCGGAAAAATCGCAATCATGAGCCTGGAAAATAAAAAAGAGATCGCGAATGCTGTCAACGAAGCCAATAACAAAACCGGCATCCAAATCATTCACGCACCCTTTAATCATCTGGACACTGGCACTACTTTTACCGAAAACAACAAGGGCATTGTCGACTGGATTGCCAATCAAATCAATAATGGCACCTTTGTCCTCAGTCATTGCATGAATGGTGCTCACCGCGGTCCGGGATCATTAACGATGGGTCTTGCAAAAGCAAGTCGCTTTAAACAGAGCATGGGAGAAACTATGAAACTGGCACGAACCTACGCCAATAGCTACGGAAAATACGGAAACGAACTATTCATCCAAATGTACGAATACTTTGAAGGTAATGGCTGCCATATTGAGCCACATCTCAAAGCAAAGTATGAACAATTAAAAGCCGCTTAATTATTCCGGAGTAAAACCTTTTTCCCAAACCATCTTTTGCGTGGGAAAGGCTAAAGCAATCCCCTCTTTTTTAAACTTAGTGAGAATAGCGAGATTGATCTTTTCTTGAGCATCCATGTATTCACCATACTCTTGAGAAAGTACAAAAAATACCACTCGAAAATTCAAACTAAAATCTCCCAATTCAAACAAATGCACCCTACCCAACTCCACATTATCAACAGACTCAACCGCGTCAATCAAAAGCTGCTTCGCTTTAATCAAATCATCAGCGTTGTGCTTGTACTCTACACCCACATCAAAAAGAATGCGCCGCTTATTCATCTTCTTAAAATTTTGAATGCGCGCGCTAGTTAATTCTCTATTAGATACTACCAACTCCTCTCCATCTAAAGATTCAATCCGAGTGGTCTTTAAACCAATACTTTTGACAGTACCCCGATCATTGCCCAACACGACAAAATCGCCAATTTGAAAGGGCTTATCAAAATAAATAGAAAAAGAACTAAAGATATCGCCGAGAATGTTTTGCAAAGCCAAAGCCACGGCCACACCTCCAATCCCCAAACTCGCCACAAGGGTACTGATATTGACACCGAGATTAGACAAAACTAGAAGCAAACCTAAAGTCCAAAGCACAATCCTAATCAAAAGACGAAAACCGGCAAATGCATTTTTAACCTCCTCATCCTCAGCTCCATCTCTCGCCGCCCAATGCTGAAGCATCACACTGATAACACGCTGCAAACCTTGAATCACTTGATAAACAACCAATATCAAAAATAAGGCATCAATCACCAACTCAACATTTTCGTTAATATCAAGCCACTTTAAAGGAAAATAAAGTGAAAGCACCAAATAGAAAAAAGCGGGAACCTTCTGAAAAATACTCACTACTTCATCGTCATAAGAAATATTCGTCCTAGCTACCAGAGCTTTCAACTTCTTTAAAACAATCGCTCGAAAAATCCGAAAAACAATATAGAGACCAAGAAAAATCAAAAAGGCAATCCCATAATCCATCATCGTATTGCCCCACAATTGATACTCTAAAATTTCCTCAAAAGTTTCCATAGTGCTAGAATAATTATAATAAAAGTCATTACTAAACTTACAAAAGATCAGCAGAAAAGACAAATCGACAAAATGTAAGACATAAAACTTTTTTACAATTCGTAAAGCTGCGCAAGATGAAGATATTTGACAAAGCGCAAGTAGATACCTAAAATCCTTGAGACCTAAACAAAAATACCCTCATAACCTCATCCTATGAAAAGAAAAAATATTTCTTGGAAGGCGATAATATTCAGCGCCTTCACCTTGGCTCTTACGATCAGCCAAAGCACGTTCGCCTTTACTCAGTACAACTATCTCTTCCGTTTCGATGACGGTGGTGAAAGCACAGCAACCGACATGGCTGCCGAAAACACCAGTGCGCTTTTAACTAAAACCGACCAAGTTTTAAGACTGCGTCTCGGGATCGCCTCCGATGATTACAACGAAGCCATCCTCCAAAAAGCGGCAAAAAATATTTCCGTCGATGGCAGTCGCATCACTTCTGCCGTAATTGATGGAGCCGGGAAATATGCATATTTTGGCACCTACACCAGTCCAGCAAAAGTCCTTAAGGTCGATCTCGATAACTTTCAAATCACCGACACCTTAATACTCGACGAAGAAACGACCGGCACCAACGACATCGAAAATCTCAATACAGCCATCATTAACAGCAACGCTAACAATGCCTATTTTTCTACCGCCACTACTCCGAGCAAGGTTGTTAAAATCGATCTCGATGATTTCAGTTACGCTGATCATGTAGACCTCTTACCGGAAGTAGCCTCTATCACCTCTGCCATCGGTGACAAAGAAGAAAAATACCTCTATTTCGGTACCGCCGCCAACCAAGTAGTACGTATCCCCACCATGGACTTCAGCCGCTTCGGAGCAAAAGTGCTCCCATTGGCCGAAGACGAAAAATCTTTTTATTCAGTAGTAATCAGTCCCGACAGCAAGAAACTCTACTTTGGAACCCGCACCTCCCCTGCTCGTATCATCACCATCGACATCGCTAACGCCAAATTTGAAAAGGAAAATACTTATATCTTTGACGAAGGGGTGGATAACTTAATCACAGCTGTAATTGATCAGGATGGAGAGAACGCTTATTTTGGGACCGACGAATTACCAGGTAAAATAGTGAAAGTGGATCTCCGATTGGCGGAAAAAGAACAAGGCACCCTCGATTTTATTGAACAAGGTTTAGGAAAATTTTTCACTAGTCAAATAAACTACGCCGACAATAAAGCTTACTTTGCCAGTCACACTGATCCAGCTAGTATCATCGTCCTCCCACTCGATAATTTTGACCTCAATGCCATTGAAATCATCGAACTCAAAGACGAAAGTAAAATCCACACCACTCTCCTTGACCAAGATGGAAAATTAATCTTTGGTACAGAATCGCTACCCGGGCAAATCGGTAGACTGCAAGACGGAAATGACAGCTGGCAATTTAGATTAGAGTATGGAAAAAAATCGACAAGCTGTACGGACATCGCCCTCTGGCAAGATGTATTTGAATTAAACAATTGGAATCTCGCCAGCTCAGAATATCTCGTCGATGGAAAGAGCAGCAACGCCTCAGGAGTACTCAGCGACCCCAGCGGCAACTTTATCGCCGGTGAATTACTGAGCAAAGATTCTCAAACACAACCGCTACAATTTGCCGAAGGAGAATTTAGCGAATTTGAATACTCCCTCAAGCCAGCAAACAATATCCCGAGCGGTACTTACTGCTTCCGCCTCAGTAATAATGGCAATGACGCAGTATTCAGCTACGAAAAATACGCCGAAATTACTGTAGAAAATAGTAGTAGTGATCACACAGACAACAACCAAAACTCCAGCACTGACGAAAATAATAGCAACAACTCTGAAAACGATAGCAGCAATGAAAACAATACTACCGATAACCAAAATCTCGACGATAAAGAAAACCTCAGCGACCGTTGTATCCATAACGACCTCCCTGCCGACTATCAATACTGTCCGGCAATAAAGTACAATTACGAAATCGGTACTTTTACTGGAGACGGCCAAGGTAACTTCCGCCCTGAAGATGGAGTACTAAGAGCCGAAGCCTCAAAGATCCTTAACGTCGCCAACAAAGTAGACATCAGTCCATACGACAATGTTGGCAAAGCTGGCTTTACTGACACTCTTTCTGGTGAATGGTACATCAGCTATCTCAAAGCGAGCCGCCTCAGCAAAATGATCTACGGCTACCCCACCGGCGAATTCAAACCTTCGCAAACTGCAATCCGCGCCGAATGGGCCGCAATGGTTACTCGAGCTCTCGAAGTTGACGTCAACAACGCTTGCGACCAAGTTTATGCCGAGGACATCGACCCCGACACTTACTGGGGACCGGCAGCCTGCTATCTAGTAAAAAATGATCTCATCGAACTCCAAGACGGTAAATTTGCTCCCACTGCTGATATCACACGTATCGACGCCGCTAGAATCCTCTTTGCTGCTAAAGAAACCATTGCCAATATCTCTACTAAGAATCTTGGCACAGAATAGATAAAGGAAAATTTAAGAAAAAAGGGACCGAGCCTACTTACTCTCGGTCTCTTTTTTTTCCTGATACCTTTTAAGTTTTTCCTCTTTCGCTTTCACCTTCAGCTTTTTATACTCTGCCCTCCATCCAACACCATTGGCAGAAATTTGAATAAAAGAAGATAAACCGGCCAAAGCTAAAACCAACCAAATAAACCAAGTCCAAGGCAGCAAGAAACAAATCAAACCAGAAAAAAGAGACATCCACATCCCCGTACACCAAGGACAAGAAAGCAAATCAGCACACAATCTTCTCAACCCCTTTTCCGGTTTTTTACGATAGACATAGATCACTCCTGTCTCCTTGTTTTTTTCTTCACGAACAATCAAAAAAAGATCGCGAACATATTGAGCAACAGAGTCATAAACAAAAAGTCTAGTGAGACAAAAAGCCGCTAAAGACAGAATAATAAATTCATAGAGACTAACTTCAGCAATACTTTTTGGCGTATACTCCAAATTAGCTAGCAACCAGAAAGCACTTAACATAATTACCGCAAACACCACGGTAAGCATAAAGCTCAAAAAGTTCCCATAACCTTTTTCTTTCACTGGAATCGACATAGATCAATTGATTAAGAATTAAAACTGAGCATAACTAAACAAAACCGCAAAGGGTTGACACCATACCAACACTTTATTGTACCTTTCATAGTCGATATTTTCGGGCAAATCATAATTAATATTTCCTTTTGTTCCTTTAATCGGACCTAAGTCCAGATAATCAGTAGCCTCCAAATCGGCAGAAAGATAGATATGCAAATTAGGACCATTAATCGTTTCAAAATCTTCAAAACGCAAGAGGTCACCACCTTCACTCTGAATCAATAAAGCCTCGCCCACCACTTCGTGAGCAAAAGGTTCAAAACTCGATCGCAAAATTTGAGGCCTCTGAGAAGAAACATCCATCATCATCTCCATTTCTTCCGGTAACTTTTCTTCCATCTCCTCTCCCTCTTCTTCAAGTGCGAGCTCCATTTCTTCCATAAATTGATCTTTTTCTTCAGTACTCATTTCCGCCATTTCTTCATCAAACATCGGGCCAACATCAAACTCAGCCGGCAAGGCATCATCCACTTCTATCACTTGATTAGCCACAATGTAACTATAGACACCAAAAGCAACTCCCACCACTAACAAAATAGCCAAAAGTGTCACTACAATTTTTTTCATAAAATTTCTTTAAAAGGCAATAACTAAACTATACAAAACCTCGCAATTTAATTCAATTTGGTTTAGAGTAACTCGGAAAGTAAAAACACAAATCATGAATGCGATTGAAATCCACAATCTAAAAAAGACTTACGACAACGGCACAGAAGCTTTGAAAGAAGTTAATATTGAAATCAAAGAAGGAGATTTCTTTGGACTTTTGGGGGCCAACGGAGCCGGTAAAACTACAATGATCGGCATCCTCACTAGCATCGTCAATAAAACTTCCGGTAAAGCAAAAGTATTTGGACTAGACCTCGACACAGATCTCGATACCGCTAAAGAGATGATCGGTGTAGTACCACAAGAATTTAACTTCAATATTTTCGAAAAAGTAATCGACATCGTCGTAACTCAAGCCGGATACTTCGGAGTAGAACAAAAAGAAGCAATGGAAAGAGCAGAAAATATTTTAAAAGCACTGAGTCTCTGGGACAAAAAAGAGCAAAAATCTATGGCTCTCTCAGGCGGAATGAAAAGAAGACTGATGATCGCCCGCGCCCTCATG
>CAYMGN010000035.1:0-12674 GCA_964389995.1 uncultured Candidatus Peribacteria bacterium
ATACTCCTGTAGAAGCTTCAGTAGACGGAAACTGTCGTTGAGATCGTTAGCAGTGGTGGCCAGCTTGATGATATCAGCTTTACTGGCAATCATCTGATCGAGGAGCTTTTTGATGGCTTGAGTGTCAGGTGTTTGGTTAAAATCATGGTGAGAAATAATGATTTTGGTGTTTTGGCTGGAAGTGCGGATTCTATCGGAAAGGTGTTTGTTTTTGATGTCTAGATCAATGTATTGAGGCTTCAGCTCAAGGAGATAATCGAAATTTTTGAGGTTAGCGGTGGTTTTATAGATGATTTTGGTATTTTGGTCCTGGAAAAAAAGTTGCAGATCGCCGGATTGCGAGACCTCTAGTTCGTCGAACCAGATTTCGATAAAACTAGCTTGGGCTTGAGCGGTGGTAAATGCTTGTTTAAGAGAATTTAAGTCCGAATAATTTAAGGGGACTGCAAGGTGCATTAGGTGTCGATCAAGAGTAATTTGACTGTGTCTTCGACATTATTTATATCAGAAAAGTTGGGATAAATTAAGATGTGGTGGGTACGGCGGAGATTGTAATAAACCAGAGAGTTTAGGTCATTATCGATGAGAATATTGATTTTTTCTTGAACGAGAAAGTCTGCTAGCGATACGGTTTTTTTCTGTTTTTCGGTCACTTTTTTAGAATAGGTCTTTTTGATCTGATTGTTTTTTAATTCTACAAAGACAAATCCTTTGGTCTCTTTGAGGGAAGTAGCTAGCTTGGCGTTGAGGCCCTTGCCACTTTTGTAAGGGATGGCGATTTTGACATTCGATGGCCTGGTGATGTGAGAATAAATAGAAAAATCTTTGATGTAGGGATTGAGATCTTTTATGTATTCCTGGAGGAAGTCTAGTTCTTCGCGCAAATCTTGGATGCCGGCAAAGGGATTGATTTCGACAAAGGCTTCACCAAAAATAAAGGTACCGGCGCGGCGGAGGCGGAGCTTCTTAATATCAATGATTAGATCTTTTTCTTTTAAGAAAATGCTGCGTATTTTGCGTTTGAGGATGGGGTCATTCCAGTAGTCTAATAGAAAGAAGAGGGATTCTTTGGCGGTGATAATGCCCACACGAAAGACGATGAGGGAAATAATCATACTAATGATTCCTTCTACATAAGGGATGCCTTGCTGATTGGCCAATATCGATGCGATAATGGCGATCCCGGCGATAATGTCCATTTTTTTGTCTTTGGCGCTGGCAATTAGTGAAAGTGAATTTACTTTCTCTCCAGCTTCTGAAAGTTTTTTGTACATACGATAAGCGTGGATAATCGCACCAATTGTTATCAAAATGCCAAGTCCTACAAATTGACCATCACTGGGGTTTTCTATAGTTTCAAGACTTTTCATGAAAAGCTCAACGCCGAGGTAAATAATCCCTAAGGAGATAATCAAGGCCATGAAAGTCTCGATCTTGTAGTATCCGTATTCAAAATTCTTGTCGGCGCTGCGCTGCGAGAGCTTCAGTCCTAACCATGAGGCAAATACACCTAAAGTGTCGGCAAAAGTACTGATTCCATCGGCAATAACAACCGTAAGCCCGGTAAAAAAACCAGTTGCCAACTTAACTGTCCCCAGGACAATCAAATGAAACATACTATGGCGGGCGACTTCTTCTCCGTGTTTCAAAGCTGATTTACTCATACTTATTATCTTAGCTGATTTGGGAGTAGAGTTGAAGTTTAATTTTTCTGATTGATTAGTTATGATGTAGATAAGCAATATGTAACCCCAGAGCTATGGAAGTAAAATTTTTTCACAAGAATTCGACAGATGAGGAAAATAAGAATTTTCAGGAGTATTTTGAGAAGAAACTAGAGAGCATTAAGAACTTCACTACTAAATTTGAAAGTGTAGATCCTATTTTGAAGGCGACGCTGGAAAAATTTGCGAAGCATGATGCCTATGAAGTGGAGTTACAGCTGATTTTACCTTCTAAAACGATTGTAGCGAAAGAAGCTAGTCACTCAATCCAAAAAGCACTAGATCTCTCTAAAGACCGCTTAATAACACAGATAAAAAAGCACATCGCGATGTTGCGAAAGGATCGAGAGCATCAGTCGATCAAGGAGGCGATGTTAAAAGAAACGGAAAAAATCGAGGGTTAGGTTTGATAATTTCCTTATTTTAAGGTATAATATGGAGATTATCGCTACTTAAGATTTAATGAAAAAAGGTTTAACGATTAAAGCCAGGATTTGGGGCGTATTTGGGACTATGCTCCTAGTATCGCTAGTGATCACTTTGATGTCTTTTTCTGTGATTAAAGACTTTTTGGGGGCTCAATATGCCTTTAATCTAACAAGCACAATCGAAGAAAACCTTTTTGAGCAAGAAAAACATGTATGGCGTTTTATTGCTGGAGACGTAGCGGCGGAGGGTGATTTTATGGAAAATGTAAACTTGTGGCTAAATTGGGCCCAGGAGGAAAACGCTCTCGTTGACCGGCATAGTACTGAATTGAAAGTGCTGGTTGATAGGACGGTAGAGGTTTTTAGCCAACTACTTGAAAATGATTTTTTTGAGCTTTATAGCAGTGAAAAATCGAATGCTTTTACGGCAATAGATGATAGAGCTGCTGCTATTAGGCAATACTATTATGCCCTCTTGGATGCCAATGCTAATAACGAAGAAATCGAAAGCCTCACTTTGGAGATTTTTCGTTTAATGAGTGAGGAAAGACTTTTGATAAATAGGTTTGAACTAGCGAGTAAGGCTAGTAGTGGTCAAATAATGCCGTTTGATCTGTTTTTGGAAAAAAATGAGGCAATAGGTGATAATATTGATCGACTGCTGGAATTTAATTTTAACGAGAATGAGGAAAGAAAGGCTCAACTAGAGCAAACTTTAGCTCAAAACAAGCAGATTAGAGAAAGTGTAAGTAAATATTCGAGTTTAGTATTGGATTATCAGACGAAAACAGAAGTTTCACTGACGAGTGTAAAGTCTAACTTGGAGACACTGAAGAATAATATTGGTGTAAAAACGGCCAATCAAGCACGGCTAATTGCTATTATGTTTGGTTTGGCGATGGGGGCGATTTTTTTACTGGTGATACTGGGGACATACATTATCTCTGTATTAGTAATCAATCCGATACTGACTACCAAAAACGCGGCAATGCAGATTTCTAAGGGGAGACTGAATCAAAAGATCAAGGTGGTCAATAACGATGAGATCGGTGATTTGGCAAAGGCATTTAATAAAATGACTAAAAATTTAAGAGGCAAGATTAAAGAACTGGATGAAAAAAATGAGCTGGTGGCTCTGTTTCTGCATCAAATCCGCAGTCCGATTACGGCTATTAAGTGGTACAATGAGTTTTTGCTGGAGAATAATGGTAAAAAATTTAGTAAAACCGAGAGAGAATACCTGGAAAATATCAGGATTAATGGAGAGCACCTAAGCCAATTAGCGCAGCAGTTTTTGCATACTAACTCCTTAGAACAGGGCAAATTGAAGTTAAATACGGTAAAGGTGGTGGCAAATAATTATCTGGCTAGTATCGTGAAGGATTTGGAGCCGTCGCTGAAGTCTTATAACGCTTCTGTAGATCTGACTTTAGCTAAAAGTAAAAAGGCAAAAATTGAGATTGATGAAAATCTGATTTATCAGGTCTTTCAAAATGTGATTCTCAATGCGGCAAAGTATGATGGAAAGACACCGAAAATTGAGATTAAGGCGGAAGTTGAAGATGGCAATTATTTAGTGACAGTAAAGGATAATGGGATGGGGATACCGGCGAAAGAAAGAAAACATATTTTTAAGAAGATGTTTAGAGCTTCAAATGCCAATAAGGCGGTTTCGGGTAATGGATTAGGGCTCTATCTAGCAAAGATGATTATGGAAAAAGCTGGGGGTGACATTTCCTTTAAATCGATATTGGGTAAGGGGACAACCTTTTATATCTCCCTGCCTATTGTTAAAATACGAAAGAAGAAAAAATAACTAAAAAATTATGGATATAGATAGGATTCCCGTTTTGGGTAAGATGAATCGTACGGTTAATGCTTTAATCGTTAACTTCATTTTATTAGCGGTCATTTGTATTGTATTGGGGATATTAATTCCTTTCTTTCCGAAGATTTTGGATGTGTTAGTGGGAGCTTTTTTGATTGTAGGAGGAATAATCTTTTTGAGTATTGCCTTTCACATCACACAGTACAAAAAGAAGTATATGAAGTTTTTTCATAAGAAGTAAGCTAGACGGTGAGCTTAGTCTTGGCGTTGCGGGCGGCGTTGCGGATGTTTTCGGGGAGGGCTGGATGGATGTAGATTGTTTTGAGCATGTCGTGGAGGGTGGCTCCGAGATTGAGATAGGCGATGGGCATGTGGATCATGTCTGAGGCTTCGGGACCGACAATGTGGGCGGCGAGGAGTTTGAGGTTGTTTTTTTGAAAAATGAGTTTTACGAGGCCGTGGTCGGAGCGTAGGGCGTCTCCCATGGCGCTATCTTGATATTTGTTGCGGCCGATGATGTAGTCCGTGTCTTCTTTTAGGCCTTGTGTCTGTAGTTGCTCTTCGGTAGGGCCGACGCCGGCGACTTGCGGGTGAGAAAAAATAGCGTGGGGCATGGGGCTGTAATCGATGGGCTTTAGCTCCTTGCTTTGAAAATGGGTGTCGAGGAGGTATTCGCCTTCGAAGTTAACGCTGTGGCGAAAGAAATAATTGCCGATGACATCACCCATGGCAAAGACGTTGGGGACGGCGGTCTGTAAAAATTGGTCTACCTTAATAAAGCTGTGCTCGTCGGTCTCGATATCGGTGTTGGCAAGGCCGAGATTTTCGGTATTGGGGGTGATGCCGGTGGCAACGAGGAGGGCTTCGGCTTGGAATTCTTCTTCCTGCATTTGATCATTGATGGTGGAAACAGTGAAGAGTTGGCCGTCGTAAGTGACTTTTTTTGCGCTGCAATTGTTTTTGATCTGATGTTTTTCACTGAAAACCCGAGTGAATTCTGCGGCTATCTCGCGGTCTTCTTGGCTGATCATTTCGGAGCGGACCAGGAAAGTAACGTCTGTGCCGAGGGCACCGTAAAAATGTCCTAATTCTACTCCGATGTATCCCCCACCGATGACGATCATGCTCTGGGGCTGCTTAGTGTTGCGGAGAGCTTCGCGACTGGTCATATAAGGGACGTCGCAGAGACCGTCGATATTGGGTATTTTGGGGCGGGAGCCGGTGGCGATGAGGATTTTGTCGGCGGTAATTTTTTCTCCGTTGACGGTGATGGTTTTGTTGTCGAGAAATTTTGCTTCGCCGAGGTAGAGGTCAAGATTGGGGTAGTTTTGGTACTTTTCTTCGATTTTTTTGGAGGAAGTAGTGACGCTCTGGGTGACTCTTTCTACTAATTCTGCGAAGTTGATTTGTGGTTCGGGAAGTTTTTGAAAGTTGTATTTGGTGGCTGAGCGGATTTCGGCGGCGACATCAGCGGAGTGAATGAGCATCTTCGAAGGGATGCAACCGCGATTGAGGCAGGTACCACCAAGGTCTTCTTTTTCGATAATAGCTATTTTGTAGCCGAGATCAGCTACCGGCCTCAGTTTGGTGCCACCACCGGCACCGATGACGATGAGATCGTATTTTTTCATGATTTTGCTTGGATTATTTCGACGCGATAACCGTCGGGATCAGTGAGGAAATAGTAACCGCTAGAGGAGCTGGTGAGAGCTTTGAGTTCTGAAACTTCGTAGCCTTTTTCTTTGTGGAATTGGTGGAGAGATTTGAGGTCAGGGACGGTGACGGCGACATGACTGTAGCCATTGCCGACGGTGTAGGGTTCTTTTTGGTCGTAATTGTAGGTGAGTTCGATTTCAAAATCGTTGGCTTGGGAACGCATGTAAGTCAGGGTAAATTTCCCTTCCGGAAAGTCTCTTTCGCGGGAAACTTCTAGCCCGAAGGCCTCTTGATAAAACTGCTTGGATTTTTCTAAATCTAATACCCTGATGCAGAGATGGACAAATTTCGGGTTTATCTTCATGGAGGTTTTGTATTAAGATAATTGATGTTCTTAGCATAGCTTAAAATTTATTTATATGGAATTAATTGTTTTGGCCCTAATGGGAGTTTCTGTTTATTTGCTGATCAAAACGCATGATTTGGCGGAAAAAATCGACCAATTGAGTGCGGAATTGGATAGTAAGGAACTGGTGGATGAAGAAAAATTAGTGAGTAAAACCGAGGCTATCGGCGAAAAGACTGAGGAAATGATCAAACAGACAGCGGAAAATTCGGCGAATTGGCTGAGAGATTTTTGGAATTGGTTGAAGGAGGATTGGTTGATGAAGGTGGGGGCGCTTTTGGTTTTGATGGCTGGAGCTTGGTTTGTGCGCTATGCCTTTCTCAATGATTGGATTGGACCGGTGGGCAGAGTGAGTTTGGGGATTATCGCTGGTACGGGGATTTTGGCTTATGGATATTATTTATTGAAGAAAAAGCCGATTCCGGCGCAGGTTTTGGTGATTTTGGGGGCGAGTATGGTTTTGATTTCCTTGTTTGCGGGGACTGAATACTATCAATTTTATAGTGCGAATACTGCTTTAGCTTTGATGGCCTTGGTGGTGGCGGTTTTGGCTGTTTTGGCTGTGGTTGAAAAGCTGCTTTCATTTGCGGTGGCTTTTTTGGTGGCGGGTTTGATCGTGCCTTTCTTTGCCGGATTTGATACTTATCCGGGCTCCCCTATCCATGGATTGGTCTTAAATGGATACGTTTTTTTGTTGAGTGCGGCGACTTATGCGGTGGTGATGATGAGAGGCTGGAGACCACTTTTGCTCTTAAATATCGTGGGGGTGATTTTCTTTACGCTTTTGGTGGAGACGTTTGATTTTTTGAATGAAGCTGAGAGTTGGCTTTTTTATGGAGGATTTTTTGCGATGATGGTGTTGGGTAATTGTGCGGCTATCTTTAAGACTAAGAAGATTCAGCTCGGCGATCTTTTTGCGGCTGGTTTGGTTGTTTTTTGGACGGTGGGAATCGGCTTTGAGTATTTTCCACGTGAATTATTGGGCTCGATATTGGCCGGGGCGACTTTGTTGGCGATCTTGGTTAGTTATGGTGCTTATGCCATGGGTGCTCCTAAGAGTATTGTCTATGTGCAAGGGGCGATGTCGGCAGCGCTGCTTGGTTCTGCTTTGGTAGCAGAGTTTGATGAGGATTTATTGGCGATTTTGCTTTCTTTGGAAGTGCTGGGGATTATGGTGCTGATTCGATATTTGTTTAAAGATAAGAAGGCCTTGGCTTCTAGTGCTCTGTTGATGGTTTTACCTGGTTTTATCGCTTTAGTGCAGGGATTTGAGTATCCGATCAATGGTGATACTCTTTTTCCGTTGGAGTTTTTTAGTTTGCTGGTGGTTAGCGGTGTTTTTGCTGCCAATGCTTGGATGCTTAATCAGCTGGAGTCTCGGAAGGCTGCTTTGGCGCAATTGATTGCGGGGAATGCGCTTTTCTTCTTTTTGATTTGGGATTTTGCCCTTTCTTTCTTTGATTCTCGCAATACGGCTAAGGGATTGGCTTTGACTATATTTACTCTGATCGGGGTGGCTTTGTTTTACCTGGGCTTGAAAAAAGATCAGGCCGTGACCAAGATCTATGGGATGGTAGTGATGTCTTTGGTGGCTTTGAGACTGGTTTTTGTGGAGGTCTGGGATATGTCATTGATCGGGAGGGTGGTTACTTTTGTGATTATCGGTGTGCTCTTTATGCTGACGGCTTTTATCAATAAATCTAAAAATTAAATTTATGAAAAAATTTGTTACGGGGATAGTAGGATTGGCCTTGATGATGGGGTCTTTGAATGTTTATGCGGCTGTGAGTGAAGAAGAGAGAGAAAAGTTGAGTAATTTTCGGATGAAGGTGCCGGTGGTGATCGAGGAGTTGAGTCTGGCGACGAGAGTGCAGGTGCGGTTGCCTGGGGATCATGAGCGAGGTTTAGCGGTGGCAGAAAGTGATAGTGGTGAGCCGCAACCGATGATCAGGCAGGATGTGGCGCCGCGGATGAGAGCGAGAGCGGTGGAAGCGATAGGCTTGATCGATGGTTTGGAAGCGCTGACTGATGGTGATTATGATACTAGTGGGGAGTTTAGGATTAGTGAGGATGGCAGTGCCTCTGTGTTGACTTTGGAGAGTGAGGAGCCGATCAGGGCCTCGCAGGTGGAATTGGTTTTGGCGCGTAATGTGGCTTTGCCTTATGAGGTTCAGGTGGAAGCGGTGGTTTCTGGAGAAAGTAAAGTGTTGTTTAACCGGGAGGAGATTAAGAATAGGACCGTGAGGTTTTTGGAGACGGAGGCCAGTACTTGGAGAGTATTGATGTGGCATAGTCAACCTTTGAGGTTAAATGAGCTCATTATTAAGGACGAGGAAGATGTCAATGAAGAGGCCAGTGTGATTACCTGGTTGGCGAGACCGGGAGAATCTTATGAAATTTATTATGATGCGGCGGTCTATACGCGGGTAAATGCCGGTGAAGTGGGAAATCTTTTGGACGATCCGGAGGTGATTGAGGAGGCAGAGCTAGGCAGCCCAATGGAAAATGTGGCCTTTCAAGAGCCGGATAGTGATGAGGATGGGATTGCGGACTATCTGGACAACTGCATTACTCTAAAGAATCCCGAGCAGACTGATCTAGACAATAATGGCTTGGGAGATGCCTGTGAGGATAGAGATGGGGATGGGGTTTTGGATGCGCGCGATAATTGTCCGGAAAACGCCAATCGAGATCAGGCGGATGAAGATGGCGACGGTATTGGCGATCTTTGCGATGGTGAAGAAAGTCGCATCACCGAAAGATTAACCTGGTTACCTTTTGTCGCTATTGGGTTTGCGGGAGCGGTTGTACTGCTTCTAATCTTTCAAACACTGCGTAAAAAGTAGTCTATTGCGGAGTTTTTTGTAATAAAGAGGGCTTCTATTCGTTATGAATAGTGCATACCTGTTTTTTTGTAACTTTTTACTTGACAAAATTATAAAACAAGTTATTATTGACAGCCTTGCAATAAATATTAAATCATTGCATAGCATAAATATATAAATTTAAACCACATTTATATGCGATCACTATGGACTAAGTTCACATCCGCCGCGCTCATGCTGGCCGTTGTGGCAACATCTGTGGCTTCGGCCGCAAGCATGCCCGGACAGACCTATATCCGGAATGTAGCAATTAATGCTGACTCTATCGACCCTAGTCGTGGAGAAACAGCAAGTATTACTTTTTCAGTAGTTCAATCGGCTACTGTTTCTATCTTGGCTGAAAACCCCAGTAATGGTCAAAGATTCTGGGTTACTCAGGATATGCCCGTGACGGCTGGACAAGAAAGAACTTTTACCTTTAGAGGTACTACTAACAACTCTAACTTTGGTACTCCATTGCCCAGTGCTGATTATGACTTATATGTAATGGTGCCTTCCACTCAGCCGGGAGTTTTTGCTCAAACATATGCTCTGGATATTGAAATTGTCAATAACCCGGTTGTTGACGCACCGGAAATCACTAACTTTTCTGTCAATCCAAGTAGTTTCAAACCTGACCAAGGTCAACAAACTACCGCTAGCTTTAGCGTAGATCAAACTGCACAATTGACTGTGAGAGTTGAGACAACCGGTGGTAGCCTGGTACGTTCTTACAATAACTACAACGGGGATAACTATTCTGCTCAAAACCATTCTGTGGTTTGGGACGGAAGAAACAATTCCGGCAGCGTTGTAAGCAATGGGACTTATAATGTCGAAGTACGCGCTGTAAATGCTGACGGACTTTCCGATACGGAAACTCGCAGCGTCACTGTTAGCAGAAACGCTACCGGTTCCGCACCAAACATCAATAACTTGGTAGTAACTCCTTCACCATTTGATCCACAAGACGGTGAGAATACTAATATTAACTTTTCTGTAGATAAGACTTCTGATATCAGCGTTTCCATCAGTAATTCTGCTGGAGTGGTGCGTTCATTTAGCTCTTATAGCTACAATTCTTACCCTGCTCAAAACCATAGTGTGAGCTGGAATGGTCGTAACAACAGCAACGTTTTGATGCCTGAGGGCACTTATACCGTTGAAGTAAGAGCTAAAAATAGCTTTGGTACTGATCGCGAAACATACAATGTGGTAATTGAAAATGACAACGGTGGAGGTAGCAATGCTCCACAAATTACAAACTTGAGAGTAGTTCCCACTACTTTTGACCCTAATGACGGAGAATCGACCAGTATCCGTTTTGATGTAGACCAAACTGCAAATCTTACTGTGGAAGTTCAAGAAACTGGTGCTCCCGGATTTGTATATCGTTCATTCTCTAACTACAACGGTGATCTTTACAGCGCCGGTGCCCAACAATTGACTTGGAATGGCCGTGCTAATACCAATGTTGTAGTGCCGGAAGGTACTTATGAAGTTACTGTAAGAGCTACCAACAGCAATGGTTCTGACTATGAAGAAGTACTAGTAACCGTTGATAAAGATGGAGTGACCGGTAGCGATTTGATCATTAATCTTGAATTAAACCCTTCTGATGAATGGGATCCTACGGATGAAGACCTCGAAATTGACTTTGAACTTACTGAAGACGTTGACGATCTGGAAATCTACGCTAGACGTGGTTCTAAAGAAATCGAAATCTTGGACGATAGAAACGTAGACGAAGACGACTATACTGAAACTTGGGATGGTACCGACGAAGACGACGACTATATCGACGAAGGTGTCTGGACTATCTATGTAGAAGCTGACGGTGAAGTCGTAAGTGAACAAATAACTGTTGAGTATGAAGCTCCAGAATTTATCGACGCATTTGTAACTAAGGACGAGTTTGATCCGGAATTGGACGAATTTACTCACCTAGTGTTCAAGCTCGAAGAAGACGCTGTAGTCACTGTAGAAGTATACGAAGGTAATAGCCGCAGAATCACTCTCCTCGACGAAGATGATGTCGAAGGAGACGAATGGATCACTGTAATGTACGACGGTAAAGATGACGATGGTGACGAAGAAGACTACGGTAATGACTATGAGTTTAGAATCACTGCCGAACATCCAGCAGTTGATAACCTTGAAGCCGAAGAAACAGTAGACTTTGACCTCGATGAGGACGAAGTATCTAACGACAGATCTAATGCTACTAACGACTATTTCGATCCGGTAGTATTTGATGTCGACGACGATGGTCGTATCACTATCCACTATTGTATCGATGAGGACGCTGGAGTTTCTCTCGATATCTTCAAGGGACGTTCTGCAAGTGGTAGTGTCCAAGCGACATTGCTTGATGAGGACGACCAAAACGAAGGTTGCCACACCCTAAGCTGGGCCGGTGACGATGAAGACGGTGATGAATTGAATGATGGTGTGTATTCTTACGAGCTAGTAACAAGAACATCCGGTAGCCGTAAAGACACTGAAACCGGTAGATTTGTAATCGGTGATGGTGACAATGGAGGAACTGGTCCAGGTCCAGGCCCACAACCGCCAACCGGTGGTGACTGTGGAGGATACTGGGATACAGTAAACCTCAATGGTGAACTCTGTGCCGCTATCGAATGGGTAACTAACGAAGGTATCTTCCACGGTAATCCGGACGGAAGCTTCCGCCCTTACAACAACATCAACCGTGCTGAAGTACTGAAGGTAGTATTGGAAGCATTCCAAGACTACGTAACTATGCTCCCCGCCGATGGTTCTACTCTCGGATTTAGAGATGTAAATCCAAGCGAATGGTACATGACTTACGCAAGAACTGCTAAGTTCTACGGTATGCTCCATGGTTACCTTAACAGTACTGAAGCGAGATTTTACAACCCAATCAACCGTGTTGAATTCCTCAAATTTGCTTTGGAAGCGTCTGACGCCTTCACAAATTGGGAAACACCCGGATACGAAAATAGCTATTACGGAGATGTAAATCCAAATGAGCCGACTCATGACTGGTTCTTTGACTACGCCGGTGTCGCTCACGAATACGGTCTCTACAATACTTACTACAATGCTACGAATGGAATGACTGATCTACGTCCCGGTGACATGGTCCAAAGAGGAGAAGTTGCTTTGCTCCTCTACAGAATGAATAATGCTGGTTTACTCTAGACCAAAAGGAAGCAAACTAAAACTATGTACGATTAGACAAATTTCATAGGAATGAGGGGAGAAAAGCCCGGCGCAAGCCGGGCTTTTCTTTTTGTAATGAAAGGTAGAGTTTTGCGTTATAAATAGCGGATTATCTGCCTTGAAAACATTTGACAAATTGGCAAATTAAAGGCATAATTCACCCTCTCCTGAAATGAGTGCCCCTTTTGGTGCTCTGTTTCCGGAGGTGTTACTTGAAAACTCGTATCGTGCAAAATTAAAGCGACAGTAAGCCGAGAGGCACTGCTGAGGTCGTAGCTGGGGGGCTGCGGGTTTGGTTGTGTCTCTCGGTGGCTCCGGATGGAGCTGTCGAATCATTTTTCAGGGGTGACAATACCCCATCAACGACGGGGCTGGAGCCCCAACAAGGAGTAATCCATGTCGGAGAACACCAAGAACTTTTTCTTTTTCTCAATCCTGTGCGCGATTTCGGCCTTTGGTCTTTTCACGGGCTGTATAGAGTCGCCTCAGGAGATAGATGACCCGAATGAGAGCAGGTCACCGGTGTCTTCAAGTCCAGGGAATGGGACTTGCTCGTGCCAG
>CAYMGN010000036.1:0-12449 GCA_964389995.1 uncultured Candidatus Peribacteria bacterium
TTCACTACGATCACCGGAACCAATCTGACTAGCTCGTTCTTCCCCGCGCTCCTTTCTTAATTTTTCTTCCTCCATCGCATAAAGTCGAGCACGCAATACAGTCATTGCCTTATTCTTATTTTTCAATTGAGACTTTTCATCCTGACAGGACACAACCAAACCAGTGGGAATATGAGTAATCCGCACCGCTGAATCAGTAGTATTTACAGACTGCCCCCCATTACCACCAGCTCGAAAGACATCAATCCGCAAGTCTGCATCCTTGATCTCAATATCAACATCCTCAGCTTCCGGTAAAACAGCGACAGAGGCCGCAGAGGTATGTACACGCCCCTGACTTTCCGTCACCGGCACACGCTGCACTCTATGCACTCCACTTTCATACTTCATAAATCCATAAGCTCCTTCACCCCTCACCAAAAAAATCACTTCCTTCACTACACCGGGAGCGCCTTCACTTTTATTAATCAACTCCACCTTAAACCCCTGAGCCTCCGCATAACGGAAATACATCCGCGCCAACTCAGCAGCAAACAAACCAGCCTCATCTCCACCAGCACCAGCCCTTACTTCTACGATACAATCTTTTTCATCATTGGGATCCTTGGGCAAGAGCGCCACTTTTGCCTCCTCATCCAATTTTTCCAGCTCCGTCTTCGCTTCATCCAATTCCATTTTTGCCAATTCTTTTAATTCTGAATCGGACTCTTGGTCCAAAACTTCTTCCGCCTCCGCCTTACGATTAGTCGTACGTCGATAACTCACCGTCAACTCAGCAATCGGTTTCAAAGAATTATATCTCCGTGAAAGCTTAGTAAATAGCTTCTGATTTTGAATAATTTCCGGATCAGCCAGTTTACCTTCAATTTCCTTAAACTCAGTCTCTAATTTTTCTAATTTCTTTAACATAAAAGCAATTAATGCTTCATTAAAATACCTTAACTTACGCCATTAAGCAAAGGCACTCTTCAAAATAAAAAAACGATCATTACCAGCATGATCAGCCACAAAAGTTATCTCCCAATCTTTTTGATCAAAAAAACGAAACAATAAATCGCTCAAATCCTCTTTTTGTAAAGACCCATACTCCCCCATCAAAAACTGAAAGCCAATTTTCTTTTCATCGAGTTGTCGAAACAATTTTCGATAGAGATCCAGACCATCATTACCACCAAACAAAGCCACCTCAGGCTCGTGTTTCCTTACCTTTGCTTCAACAAAGTTAAACCTTTCTCTACCAATATAAGGCAGATTAGCCAAAATCAGATCATAAGATTGCCCGGGATCAAAAGCTTCCAACAAATCACTTTCAAAAAAATGAACCACATCCTGCACTCCATGCTTTTCAGCGTTTAAACTAGCAACCTCCAAAGCCTCCACCGACACATCCACCGCATCCATCAAGGGATCAAGCCCTCGCTCTCGTAAAGCATAAACAAGACTAACCGCAATATTGCCACTACCGGTACCAATATCCAAAATCCTCGGCCTCCTAATCTTATTCTCATCTATAAACTTTACGCCCTCCTCAATCATCATCTCAGTTTCCTGTCTCGGCACCAAAACCCGTCGATCCACAAAAAAATCCAAACCATAAAACTCTTTGCTACCGGTAATATAAGCAACCGACTCTCCCCCTTGCAGACGTGACAAATAGCTTTCAAGCAATTGCCAATCCCCTTCCTCTAATTGATATTCAGGATGAGCAATCAAAAACTCCCGCCCCTGCCCCAAAACCTGAGCTAACAAAACCTCCAATTCCAATAAACTAAAAAAGCCTGCCTCGATATCCTTAGCAAACTTTTTAAAAACCTCTTTAACCGTCAAGAAAAGTTGGTTTAGTAGAAGCGATTTTTCTTTCTCAATGCACGATAGTGCTCACGCATAATCGCTGATTCACGGACTTGTCCTTTAGTGTCACTTTTACTATGAAAGCGACGACCACGTAACTCTTGTACTTTACGATGACATTTCTTTGTGAAGCGAGTAATGCAGCGCTCTTGAGACTCTTTACTACTTTTAAATACTGTAATAACCATTTGAACTATCAATTAATCTTAACGTAAATAATTATACTCAGTAATGAAGCGATTGCAAGGGAAAAACTACTCAGCGTACATTATCAGCACCTAAAACTTCCGGAGTAGCTTTAATTTCCTCTCCACTATCACCACCAAAAGCTCCTGACAAGGTAGACTTTTCTTCAATCACATCACAACCAACAGCAAAAACACCGAGAATCAAAAGCAATGTGATAAAAACAATCTTCTTCATCAAAAAAATTAAATATCCAAGTTTTTAACATCCTTAGCAAAGGCCTGGATAAACTTACGCCTTGGCAATACTTCAGACCCCATCAAGGTATCAAAGACCTTATCCGCTCTCTCCGCATCCTCAACTGTCACTCTCAACATCACACGATTCTCTGGATTCATAGTTGTTTCCCATAACTGATCGGGATTCATTTCCCCAAGACCTTTATAACGTTGGATACCCACTTTATCCTCCCCCATTTCCTTCAAAATCTCCTCTTTTTCCTTATCCGTAAACGCATAGCTAGATTTACGTCCTCTACTTAATTTATAAAGAGGCGGTTGAGCAATATAGAGATAGCCATTTTCAATCAAAGGCTTAAAGTAGCGGAAGAAAAGAGTCAAAATCAAAGTACGGATATGAGAACCATCGACATCGGCATCCGTCATAATTACGATTTTATGGTAACGCAATTTTTCCATATCAAAGGTTTCACCAATCCCCACACCCATTGCAATCACCAAACTTTTAATTTCATTATTACCTAAAATACGATCTAATCTTGCCTGCTCTACATTTAAGATCTTACCGCGCAAAGGCAAAATCGCTTGAGTATAACGATCACGACCTTGCTTGGCACTACCACCGGCAGAATCACCCTCGACTATAAAGATTTCTGAATCAGCAGGGTCTTTGCTCGAACAATCAGCCAACTTACCAGGCAAAGTCATACCTTCAAGTGCACCCTTTCTGATAACCGTATCACGAGCAGCTCGTGCTGCCATCCTCGCCCTAGCCGCCAAACAACCCTTACCAATCACAGACTTGGCGTCACTAGGATTTTCATCTAAGAAATCTTCGAAGGCCTTGGCAAAAACACTCTCAACTGCTGAACGCATCTCCGCATTTCCAAGTTTACCTTTGGTTTGACCTTCAAACTGAGGATCTCCGAGTTTTACAGAAACTATGGCTGTCAAACCTTCACGCACATCCTCCGCTGCAAGATTATTGTCCTTTTCCTTCAAAAGCTCCTGCGACCGAGCATAAGAATTAATCGTTCGTGTCAAAGCGGTACGAAAACCAGTCAAGTGAGTACCACCATCAATGGTATTAATGTTATTTGCAAAAGTATAAACAGTCTCTTGAAAGGTATTGTTATATTGTAAAGCTACCTCTACCAAGCCTTCCTCAAGCTCTTTTTCAACATAAAAAATAGAAGAAAGCACATCTTTACCACGATTGAGATGAGCAACATAGGACTTCACACCACCTTCAAAATAAAAACGATATTTACGACCATCACGCTCATCAAAAAGAGAAATAGTTACTCCTTTAGTAAGGTAAGCCTGTTGTCTCAAACGATTGACAATCAGCTTAAAATCAAACTCAATTTCATCAAAAATCTCCGGATCAGGGTAAAAAGTAATTTTCGTACCGGTCTTTTTAGCCTCCCCTACTACTTCTAGATCATGATCAGAATCCCCTCTCTTATAAGTTTGTTTATAGTGATTACCATCACGGTAAACTTCAGCAATAGTAGTGCTAGAAAGAGCATTAACCACTGAAACACCAACACCATGGAGACCACCGGAGACCTTATATCCGCCTCCACCAAATTTACCACCTGCATGCAAGACGGTAAGTACAGTTTCCAAAGCAGATTTGCCAGTTTTTTCATGCTTATCAACCGGAATACCACGCCCATCATCTTCTACAGCAACACCACCATCTCTTTGAATAGTAACGTCAATCTCATCACAATAACCAGCCATCGCTTCATCGATCGAATTATCTACAATCTCCCAAATGAGATGATGCAAACCACGTACATCAGTGGATCCGATATACATTCCTGGCCTTTTTCGTACAGCAGACAAACCTTCCAAAACCTGAATCTGTTCTGCATTATAGTTTTGTGTAGACTGATCACTCATTTTTGCTTTTTCTTAAAGAATCGCAAAAAATTTACCATACTTTAAGGAAATTGTCAGCCTATTTTAAAAGCACTACCGTAAAACCCTACCGTTTTCTTCTTCCGGTTCCCCCTCAATCTCTTCATCAATTTCCTCATCTAAAACCACAGTAAAGTCGCCTTCTGCTAAAGCAATCCTTTCTAAATCCTGAAGACTAAAGTCACCCTGTAAAGAAACTACTTCTTCATCAATACTCAAGAGCAAATTAGTCGCAGTTTCATTAACCGTCTGATAATCAAAAGTAAATACAATGCCGGGATAATCTTCCAAATAAATATTTTCAATGCGATAAAGAGCTCCAGCCTCATCCACAACTGAGACATCCTCCAAGGGCACCACAAATCCCAATTCTTCAATCTGATTTTGGATAAATATCCGAGCAATCCGTCGCGCATTTGACTCTTCTGTCACCTCAGACTCCTCTTCTGACTGCACCACCTCAGCATATCTCCGATCAAGCAATGGTAAAAGACTGGCAATTTTCACTGGCCTTTCAGAAACAAGCTCTTCATAAACATAAACCTCACGCAAAGAGTCATTGGCACGGTCATAAGTAGCCCTAAACGGATAACCGCCAATCACCCCACTGACCTCTACATAACGCTGGGTTATATCGGTTAATTCCTCAAAATTAAAATTAGTCACAGATTCATAACTCGCAAAAATTTCTTCCAAATCGGCATTTACATCTTCAATTGTGGTTTCTTCCTCAACATCAGCCTCGCCTAACAACTCCTTCTGCAAATCAATAAAACTCCAAATTCTTTCACTATCTCTCAAATAGGTTTCGTAACGTTCTTTATGGGTACTACCATGAATACTAGAAGAATAATACTCCGGGTCACTAAGATAACCACCAAAATTAGCTAAATCATCGAGACGGGTTTCAAAGATTTCGACAATCGCCGTCTGTGATTCACGTTTTTCTAGATAAAATTGGCTCTCCTCAACCAAACGCGTCAAAATCTCTCTTGCCTCATCGACTTCAACTTCACCATCAAAGAAGAAATTTTGTAAACGCCTTAAGAAATCAATCTTGTTATCCACCAAAGACTGCTCCAACTCGCGCTTCAGCTGCCCTTCATTATAAAGAGCTAAAAGCCTTTCTTCTAAGACAGATTTTTGTGCAAAAAATTTATCCATATAGAGCGCCGGGTAACGAAGAAAAAGATTATCAAAAAGCTGATTACGTTCAGAGAGATACAGACGTTTAAAATCCAAATCTTCCACACTCTCTAAAGCAGTATTTAAAAGATCCATATATTTAGTAATCACCCCCTCCAAAATCAAACTATCCCCAGTAAGAGACATATAAATGTTTTGCCAATAAACTTCCAAAATTTCAAAACGAATAGCCGGATCTTGAAACTGCTGCATTAAGATCTCCTCAATCAAAGGCTCGAAACGACTATTGAGACTGAATAAAAGCAAATCACGCAAATATGCATCAATTTTTTGATCATAATTCACAGCTTCTTTCAACTCCGGAGGTACCGCAGCCGCATAAGCCTTAAAGTCATTAATAGAAATAACCGCCTCACTTTCTTCACCTTCTTCCAAGAGATAGACAGCATCCTCTAGCGTTGCAAACAACCTCTCAGTCACTACTTCAATCTCTTTACTGGGAACAAAAGTAAGATTTTCTCGGAGAAAGAACTTACTCCGATCCAAAAAGTCATTACTCAATTGTCGCCCGCGATTTGACACTTCTGATTGAAATTGTTGGCGCAGTAGTTCCAAATATTTCTCGTCCTCCAGGCGATTAGCACTCACCCACTCACTTTCTGATTCGGAAGATGGAATAGATGAAAAACGAAATTCCTTCACTAATTTTGAATACAAAAGTTGCTCGACACGCTCATCAAGTTTTGATAAGGGAATCACAGCTTTCGTATCCTGTGGCACTACAATGCGCTTTTTAAAGAACTGATAGTTTTCATCAACAAAGGCCTCAGGCATCGGACTACCTAAAAGAAAGCCAATATAAACGTCACCCCCATAAACAGTTAATTCCAAGCGCTCACCATCAAAATTTAGATCAAATACCGCATTACTAGGAGTCAAAATCATCCCATCAATCAGAAAATTAACCTTATCATCACTCACCTCATAGTTAGCCCACAGATGAGCTTGCTCCAACCCAATCAAATAAGCATCATTAGTTTCATCATAAGTCTCCTGATAAAAATTTTCATAATTCTGATCAAAACGCAGCATTCCATAATTTGGAAAAGCTACCTCTTGATCATTTTCAAAACTAACAGCTCCAGCACCTAATACTTCCGTTTGGACCACACTCATATTTTCTAAATAAAACGTCCCTACCACTGCAGCCACAGCAAGAAGAAAAAGTACAATATTTTTGATCAATCTATTTACAAATACTTTCTTCATCCAATGTCTTCCTTAGATTCTAAGATTTCTTGCGGATTTGTGGTCACAATTTTATCTTCTGTGTAAGAAGCAATGACCTGCACGGCCACATGCTTCTGTCCGGCAAAAAATAAACCTTGACCCACACCACTATTAAGCAATACGTACTCTTCACCTTCCGTGAGATTAAACACCTTAGCCAAAACCTTCACAGCTGACGGAGCCTGTTTCAAAAGTAGCTGCATCGAAGAGTTTGTCACAATCGGTTTACCATAATCACTACGAATAAAATCCTCCACATCCTGAGTAATTGTCGTCACCCCAAGATAATACTTACGCGCTCTCTTCACCAATCCGAACAAAAACTTTGCACTATCTTCGTGCTGCATCATCGTCCAGGCCTCATCCACAACCAAAATCCGTTTTTTAAGCTTACTTCTAACCTTACTCCAAATAAAATTCAAAATAATATACATTGCAATTGGCCTTAGAGCATCCTCCAAATCACGAATACAAAAGACAATCATCCCTTCCGATAAATCAAGATTAGTCGGTTTGTTAAAAATCCCGGAGTAAGAACCAGTAGTAAATTTCGTAATACGCTGCGCAAGACTTTCAGCCCCCTCCATTGATTCCAAAATTTGATGCAAATCTTCCATTGTAGGTGGTTCATAGATAGAAGGATCAGCCAAATCCATGGAAATACCTTTCAAAGCATAAACATCAATCAAGGCCTTATCCAAAACGCCTTCCTCCTCTGGAGTCATTTGCCCCAGCATCAACTTCAAAAGCCCCTGGAGATTAATAATATTACTACGTAAAAGATCACCAGGCTGAGCCTCATCACCCTCGATTGGCTTCGGCAAATCAAAAGGATTAATCCGCCTGTCACTATTCAAACTAAAACGCAAATATGATCCACCGACTGTATTGGCCAGGTCCTCATACTCATTTTCCGGATCAATCACTATCACATCGGTCCCCATCATCATCAACCGCAAAATCTCCAACTTCACTGCATAGGATTTACCAGCACCAGATTTCGCAAAAACCACACTATTAGCATTTTCTAGAGCAAAACGATCAAAGATAATCAAACTATCATTGTGCCGATTAAGCCCATAGAGAACACCTTTATCAGAAGTCAAATCGGCAGAAGTAAAAGGAAAAGTAGTAGAAAGCGGACTAGTATTCATATTACGAATAGTATAGAGCTCGTCCATACAAAGCGGGATCGTCGAAACAAAACCTTGCTCAGACTCTAAGCGCGCCGGCTTAGTCATTACTAACTTACCAGCCAACAAACTCTCCAGTTGCTTAGAGATCTTCTCCAATTTCTTTTTATCTTCAGAGTAAATCGTAAAATAAAGGGCAAATTGAAAAAACTTCTCCTGACCACGCTGAATCGAAGTACGGAGAGACTCGGCATCTTCAAGGGCAGTTTCCAAGGCCGGATCCCTCACCTTACCCTTTTCGGCATTTAAACGCATACTAGATTGCATTTGAGCAACTTTTTTCTTCAACACCCGCATAATCTGATCAGAACTAATCGGATAAATATATTGAGAAATATCCATAGTAACATCAAAGTTTATCACAGGAGCCAACCAATTTGCGTCTAGATACCGAGGATAGGCATAGACATAAAAAGTCTTGGCATACATCCCGTCTATCTTCAAAAAATCCGAGTTAACCTCCATCGCAGAAGGAGCAATCAAGTCCTTAATGTAGGCCAAACCCTCTTGATAGATCTTTTCCGCTTCGATATAAGCCTGACGCTCTTTTTGAGCCGCACTTTTTGCACTTTTTTTATCTGGAGCCGACTGAGATTTTTGCGCTTCTTCTTTAGCCTTATCTTCATTTTTCCTCTTTTTAGCAAAGCTAGAAGTTAAACTACCCAAAAGCGAGGTCTTCTTCTGCTCCTGCTTTTCTTGTTCAACTTTTTTACCCGTCGCTGGATCATAACCGGCTGCCTTCATCCTCTCGCTAGCATCAGCCTCAACCCTAGAAACCACTTCCAAAGAAGGCGTAACCTCGATTGAAGATGAAGGGTCAATACCCAATTCAGTCGCACTAGGCTTTTCAACACGTAAATTTGGCGCTTCAGCTTGAACTTGGGCAAGCTCAGCCCCCTCCTGACCAGCACCTAATATCTGTCGAGAGTCATTGTTTTCCGCAGCTTGAGCTAACCAAGAAGGCGTCTCCATCTTACGATCCAGATCACCAGAAAAAACGTTTTGCTCAACTCCACCAGCAGCAGCACTATTTTGCCCAGCAGCGGAAACGTTATTTTCCGTCCTCTCGTCGGCCATATTTACTTAGGATTAATAAAAGATTTAATCCTTATATTGTAGCAAAAAATGGACTTTTTAGCAACTAGTTAGATACTGTAGTTTTATTTAGTTTCAAATTCCAATCTTCTCTTTACTTTACTTACCCACACCAAGCCTTCACTGATAAGCTGACCATAACGATCCATTCTAGATTGCAAACCATTCATTCTCACTTGCATTGATTTTAGAAGTGCATAAGCATCAAAAGCATTTTTAAAGCTATTTTTACTACTTGATTTAACACTTATCAAATCACTTATTTGAGCCCTATAGGCTTTAACTTCCGAAGGCAAGTCATTATAAAGTTGTCCATAATAATCGCAACGAGATTCAAAAGGCGCCAAACCAGGCATTTCCAGCTGATTACCAGTCTTTTTCTCATAGATTTTTTTCAATTTTGTCAATTCCTTACCTAAAAACTGCATATCCTTACTTCTTTTTTTGTAAAAATCACGATAAACCTCAACAATACTCGAAAAAACTCCAAAAACTAAATCCATCAACCTCTGCAAATCCTCCACCGAAAGCATATTAACATCAGCAACATTGAAGTCACCATAGGTAAACCTCTTTAAGACATCAACATTTGATGGATCAAAATCATCGACCAAGTCCAGATTAGTCGCCCTAGGTGGCTCCATTGGCGCAGGTGGCGGACCTACTGACACAACCGGTGGCTCAAGAGGTGGCGGCGGCGGCCCCACAGGCGGCCCCTCAACACTAGTCAAATCTTCAAAAATCACACCATCTTTACTTGCTTCTATTAAAGACAAACGATCTTCAACAACTCTTGAAATCCTTTCAGCAACAGAATCTCTAGTTTCTTCAACCGCTACTTCTATATAAGTTTCTTGATCAACCCCTAGACTAAAACCCAAAGCAGTATCTTCAGGCATAAAGGCAAAACTATGCCCTAAATTAAAACCATCTCCTCTATTACTTTGAACTCCCCCCTCCATATTTTCTTCTTGGTAAGCTCCCTTATTGTTTCCTACTTCTGACATAAATTCAACTTAAATAGCTCTACATTAAAACAGCAAAAGTTAATCTTGTCAACACTTTTTCCACTTTTTCATAAATAAAATATTATTTAAAAATTAGCGTATCTATGATAAGATCCTTGAGATTTCCTTAATCTAAACAAAACGTGAGCCAACAAGACGAAAACAAACCAGAAGAACAACCAGAAAATTCAGAAAATCAAGAACAGGACGCCCTCTTCAGCGAAAACATGAAAGAAGTAAACATCAGCGACCAGATGGAGGGAGCTTACTTAGAATACGCCATGAGCGTCATCGTTTCTCGTGCCCTGCCGGATGTACGTGATGGTCTCAAACCAGTACATAGACGGATACTCTACGCCATGCATGACATGGGACTGAAATTTTCCAGCTCATTTAGAAAATCCGCTGCCGTTGTCGGGGAAGTACTCGGTAAATACCACCCCCATGGTGACACCGCCGTCTACGACTCGATGGTAAGAATGGCTCAAGACTTCTCTATGCGTTACGAACTAGTACGTGGTCAAGGTAACTTTGGCTCAATCGATGGAGATAGCGCCGCGGCAATGCGTTATACAGAAGCCAAGATGGAAAAAATTTCCGACGAAATGCTTTCAGATATTGATAAAGAAACAGTCAATTGGAGAGATAACTACGACGGGAGATACAAAGAACCAACAGTACTACCTACTAAAATCCCTCAACTTCTATTAAATGGCACCACAGGTATTGCTGTAGGGATGGCCACTTCAATCCCACCCCACAACCTCAGCGAACTAATTGACGGTATTATTCATCTTTCTAACAATCCTGACGCTTCAATTAACGACCTCAATGAATTCATCAAAGGTCCGGACTTCCCCACTGGAGGGATACTTTATGATAAAGACGCAATTAGAAATGCCTACACCACAGGACGTGGAGGTATGGTGGTACGTGCAAAAACCGAAATCGTCGAAATTCGCAGTGGCAAACACGCAATCATCGTTTCAGAAATCCCCTACCAAGTCAACAAAGCCAATCTAATCTCCAAAATGGCTGACCTTGTAAGAGACAAAAAAATCAACGGCATCAGCGATATCCGTGACGAATCCAACAAAGACGGTATCCGTGTCGTAATCGAGCTAAAAAGAGACAGTTATCCAAAAAAAACTCTCAACAAACTCTTTAAATTCACACAACTCCAATCGTCATTCAATATGAATATGATTGCTCTAGTAGACGAGATTCAACCTCACCTGCTCGATCTCAAACAAGTACTTGAATATTTTATTGAACACCGTAAGGAAGTAATCACCCGCCGCACAGAATACGAATTAAAAATCGCCAAGGCCCGCGCCCACATCCTCGAAGGCCTCAAAATAGCCCTCGACAACATCGATGAAGTAATCGCAACCATCCGCGGCTCCGAAACCAAAGAAATCGCTCTCGAGGCCTTGATGAAAAACTTCAAACTCTCAGAAGCACAAGGTAAAGCCATCCTCGAAATGAGATTGCAAACGCTAGCAGGCTTGGAAAGTCAGAAAATCGAAGACGAATTAAAAGAAAAACTTGCGCTTATCGCAGAACTAGAAGAAATCCTCGCCGATCCTCAAAAAATCCTCAAAATCATGCAAGACGAACTCGCTGAAATGAAAGAAAAATATGGCGACGAAAGAAAAACGCAAATCATCCCTAATCCAGTCGGCAAATTTTCAAGCAAAGACACCATCCCTAATGTACCAATGATCGTAATGCTCAGCGAAGGCAATTACATCAAACGAGTCCCCAGCGCCAGCTTCAAGTCACAAAAACGTGGTGGCAAAGGAGTGGTCGGCGGCACAACAAAAGACGAAGACGAAATCAAATTGATTAAATACGCTTCTAATCATGACGATCTCTTATTCTTTACTAATCAGGGACATGTCTTTAAATTGCCGGTTTATGAATTACCAAAAGGATCTAGAACCGCCAAAGGTAATTCTATCGTCAATCTCTTACAGCTAAATAAAAACGAGCAAGTAACTTCCATCCTCAATATCGGAGAAAAACTTACTTCCGACTCGTTACTGATGGCCACTAAACTCGGTAAAATCAAAAAAACTAAAGTGGAAAAATTTAAAAATCTTCGTAGCAATGGCTTAATCGCAATTAAGTTAAGAGGAGGAGACTCTCTTGAATGGGTCAAAGAATGCAGCAAAGGAGACGAAACAATGATTATTACCAAAAACGGCAAATCGATCCGTTTTGACGCTGACGAAGTAAGAGCAATGGGTAGAGCCTCTATGGGAGTACGCAGCATCAAACTCAAAGGAGATGACGAAGTTGTGGAAATGGACGTTGTATCAAAAGAGAATGAAGAAAAAGCACAACTGTTAGTAATAATGGAAAACGGCATGGGTAAAATGACTGACATCTCCAGCTATCGTGCTCAAGGTCGTGGCGGGGTAGGCATCAAAACCGCAAACCTCACGAAAAAAACCGGTAAAATCGTTGGCGCAAAAATCATGTACGAAAATACCGATGCGGATCTAATC
>CAYMGN010000037.1:0-1236 GCA_964389995.1 uncultured Candidatus Peribacteria bacterium
TTGGTAGGCCAGTTTCATCTGCTTTACATTACCCATTCGCGAACTATTGACAGAAGCAAAAAAATAGCCTAAAATCCGATTTCTGCAAACAAGACGGCTGAGCCGTAGGTGTTTGTATGATCTTTGATTCACACCGATCGCCGAGGGGCGATCTTAACGATTCGGTCATGGGGGCCGAAAAACAAGGAGAGTGAGATGAAGACGACGAACCTGAACATGAGCCTTATCCTTATCGCCATCGCAGCCTTCGGTCTTATCACGGGTTGTGATAATCAGAGTGGCCAGATGGATGTGAGCGATGTGGTTGATATTTCGGTGACACCAAGACTCGATAGAGATGCCGTGGGAATGGTGGAAAATCGGGATATCAGCGAAATGGATCTTAGAGATTCGGACTTGGTTGAGGATCTGAAAGATGATCTAAATCAAGATATGGATCTTGAAGATACTGTGAGCGATCAAACCAATAGCGATAGTGATCCAGATATCAACACCGACACAGCCGACATGGAAACGATGCCTGTGGTAGATCCGACGCTCCCCACTCTGACTGTCGTGGACGTTTCTGGGACTTCCGATACGGAGGTCCTCTATCTAGGTGAAGAAGGGGTGAAGCCGCTTGCATTTCAGGTTAATTCTGAGGAAGAAGTGACTTGTGAACGCCTCGAATTTGAGGTTAGTAATAATGATCTTTCTCCTCTGGAAACGGTTGAGATTGTAAGGTGGTATAGCCTTGACGCTGAGGACAGGCAGATTCCGCTAAACATAACATGTGTTGATGAAATTGATAGCATCCAGTGCGCAAGCGCAGGGGCTTTCAATATTTCTGGGGTGGACTTTGTCCTGGAGGCCAATATTCTAGATGAGGTTTCGGGAGAGATATTGCATTTAGATGTTGAGCACCTAAGGTGCTTTGACGATAAAGGCAATATTCATCCCGTAGTAAATGAGGATGATGGCCGTGAATATCGTCTCGAAGAGGGTGAGCGGGAGCCAACGATCTTGAGGTTTACTCGGGTACAGCACTCCGGTACCTCACCTGCTCCAATGCGTTTCGTAAGCTCGGGATCTTTCCAGGTTACCGTTGAGAACGGGCCTGTACGTCTCCAAGGGATAACTTTCAAGGGACAAGGTGATTCGCCCAGTGCTTATCACCTTTTGGAGTCCTTCGAGATTCCAACTTTGGAAGGAGGTAATTGGTGGAAGCCAATTGTCTCAGATTTTACTCCTGGACCG
>CAYMGN010000037.1:1246-8956 GCA_964389995.1 uncultured Candidatus Peribacteria bacterium
TCTTCCTCTCATCTTTGCCTATGACCCTGAAACTTCGGGGGACTATCGTTATAGTGTTACCCCGGAGGATATCCAGGCAACAAACCTCGGTTTGGGGGAACTTCAAATTGAGGTTATGGATCCACTGATCTACGGAGGCACAGTCGACCAAGAAATCACGGGACAAGTATTTGTCTCGAGCAACGGCCCCGGTGAGGTCACAGTCCAGGCTGGAGAATTGGTCACCGCAATATCGGTGAGCCTTAACAACCAGACTGACTGGACATTTCCATTCCTCTGTGGCTTCGTAAGGATTGATGGTCTGGAAGGATTTTCAGACCTCAGCTTCGCCGTCGACAATGTGGACGGCTTCCACATAGCCCTGGGGGACGGATACTACTATCTGGATGCTTTTCTTGAGTTACCTCAAGGGGCGACGAAACGTATCCAGGTATCAGGTAGACTGCAGGAAGATGCAAATGTGGTCTTCCGTGATATCCGCTGTGGATTTATGGGACCATGGGCGATAACTACCCCTCCCCTCTTCAACGATCCGCCCGCAACCCGGGTGCTGAACGTTGAGTAAAACCTAAACGCGCGAGGGGCAAGCTCTGGATTTTTTTCTGGAGACTTGCCCCTCGCGCACAACCAAGATCGGTGTGAATTTTCTTCAAAAATTGCCAAAAACCTGCGGGGCTGGCATAATGTGAATTAACAAATGACCTTTAACTGCTGCCAATGACTGAAATGGAGAGTTTATTAATTTTGATGGTGGTGATTTGGGTTGCGGGGAAGATTTTTCGATTTCTTTCGCTGCCCGTGCTTTTTGGTGAGCTGCTTGGGGGGCTTTTGGTGGGGCCGGTGGTATTTGGAGTGATCCCTGCCGATAGCGAGGTGATCGAGATTCTGGCGGAGTTTGGGATTTTTTTCTTGATGCTGCATACCGGGCTGGAGACTGATCCAAGGCAACTCTTTAAATCCTTTCGCAAATCTTTGGCGATTGCCCTGGGGGCGATTGGGATTTCGTTTTTGGCGGCCTTTTTGATCAGTCTGAGCTTTGGATTTCCTTATCATCAAGCGCTTTTTCTCGCTATTGGACTCTCGGCTAGTGCGATTGCGATTAGTATTCGGGTCTTTAAGGACATGGGCAAGCAAGATAGTCGGGTGGCGCAGACGGTTTTGGGGGCGGCGGTCAGTAGCGAGATTATTGTCTTGATACTTTTTTCGATTGTGCTGCGGGTGATTGAGGATGGCTCGGTGACGGTGATGGATGTCTCCTGGGTGCTAGCAAGGGTGGTGGGATTTTTTGCGATTGTGATCTTGGCGGGGATGAAACTGCAGAAATATACGACGAAAATTTTTCGAGATAAGGGTTTTACGCTTACTTTGATCATTGCTTTGTTTCTGGGGCTTTTGGCGGAAAAAATTGGGATGCATATGATTATTGGAGCTTTTTTGGCCGGGCTTTTTATTCATGCGGAAATCCTCGACGACAAGATCTATAATAAAATTGAGGACCGGGTTTTTGGTTTGAGCTATAGCTTTTTGGGGCCGGTGTTTTTTGCGACTTTGGCCTTTCATTTGGACTTTGCCGTTTTTGAGGAGAAACCTTGGCTCTTTATTGCGCTTTTTCTCAGTACTTTTATCGGTAAAACGCTGGGGGCAGGGATTGTGGCACGGGCTCTGAGATTTAAGAAGGAAAAAGCGCTGACAATTGGCTTAGCGATGACCAGTCAGGGCGTGGTGGATCTGGTGATCGCTTCGATTGGTTTACAGCTGGGGATTATCAATGAAGAGATTTTTTCTTTGATTTTGGCGGTGGCCTTTCTTGCTACTTTTGTGTCGATCTTTAGCCTAAAACCCTTGGCTAAACATATTTAAAGTCTTTATTCTGTTTCTTCTTCGAGGATGTACTCTTTGCCGCCGAGGTGGAAATAGAATTTTTCTTCTTGGTTGATATTTTTTTGGAGGTCGGCGTCTTCGAGGATGAGAGCGGAGCTGGTGACGTCTTCGCTGACGACAGTGTAGTTGTTGCCGCTTTTAACGAAGAGCTGATCGAGGTATTCGGCTGGGGGGAGTTCGGCGCTGAGAGGTGAGTCCTCGGTAAAACAAGGGTCTTCTTGGTAGACGGCGAGTTCTTTTAAAGGCATGATGATGCTTTTGTAACCCCATTTGCTCTTGGTGCCGAGGAAGCGGATTTGGATGGTGGTTTCCAGTGAGCCGTCATCAAATCTATAGACCTCCTTGGTTTTGAGGCCGTCCATGCAGGTTTCGGGAAAGGTGCCTTGACCGGATTCGATGAGGAAGTAATTGGAGTCGAGCTTTTTGAAACGGATGAGATCTTGGTATTGGCCGAGGATGCTGTTTTTGTTGGTATCTTTGTTAAACTTAATGAGGTAGCCGGATTTTTGGTCTTCGAGGCCGTAAATGATCAGATCGTCATCGTCGTAAAGCTCATTATTGACTAGATCGGGCTGATCGTGGAGTTTGAGATTGGAGATCACTTTTTCTTCATTGGTGATGAAGTCTTCGATGCCGGCTGCGCTGAGATAATTGGATTGTTTGATGAGGTTCTTGCCTTGTTCTTCTGCGATGAAGCCTTGGTCATAGCTTACTTTGAGGTAGATTTCGTAGTTTTTTTCTTCAATCTCTTCCTGATCATTGAGGGAAAGGTACTTGGCGCGGATTTGATAGAGAGTGGATTGAGGGTCGATTTCTTCCGCTTTTTGGATATTGATGATTTCTACCTCCTGCAGTTGGGGGTCTGATTCGAGGAGACGATCGAAGTAAATGTCGATAAAATCGAGCTGGTGTTGACCGCTAAAGGAGATGCTGTCGAGGATTTGTTCTTGGATGGCGGTGGTTAGTGTCTTCTCGCCCTTGCTGCTGAGGCTAATCACGATTTGACTAGACGCGTTATTGGGAGGATTAATGTGGATAGTACAGAGGCCTTCTTCCTGATTAAAAAAGGCTTGAGCGCGATGGGAGTCGCAACCAGGGAATGACTGGGCAAACCCGCTGGGTAACTGGCTGGGAGTTTCGGTTGTTTCTATTATTTCTAAATAAGTGGCGGGGGATTCGAAGCTGAGATCAAAATCCTGAGACTGAAACGTTTGCCACTGAGGATCGTTTAAAGTAGTGGGCAGGTTTTGACATGCCAGGAGAAAAAAAGCGCTCAAGAGAGTGTAAGCGATGATTGTGGCTTTTTTTGAGAGAAATTTGCTGATCATGATATAAGTTGTTTGACGGAACTTTAATGCTAATGGAAAAAAAAAGTCAAAGGAAATTCTTACTCTTGACAAAATGAAGAAAATGCGTAAAATTATAGAACTAGTTAACAATTCAAATGGGATTACTAAGTAGATTGCGGGGGGTGCTTAGCCCTAACCGTAAAGAAAATCAGGCAGAAAGAGCAGTCAAAAGTCCGGAAAAAAGACCGGGAGTTTTTGAGCGGATTAAGAATAAAATTAGCGGTATTATCAATGAGAATCGGGAAGCGATCAGTAAATTTGCTGAATTGGGACCAACCCTGGGTCTGGGCGTGCCAGTATTGAAACAGAAGAGAAAAGCTCAGGAAAAGCAAGTAGAACAGCCAAAAAGCCCTTTAAGCGCTAAAAAAAGCGAAAGATTGGGTGGAATGATGTCGTTTTTGGAGTATTCAGATGGGAGCACGATGACGGCGATACCTTTAAATAAGGAGAGAGTGGATGCGGAAGAGAGAGCGATTGATGAGGCTGTAAACGCTGCGGAAAAACCGATGAGAAGAAGAGTAAATGGGAGCAAGCTGAAGTTAGAACAAATCAATGCGGATATTGCGGCAATATTAGAAAGGATTGATCCCAATGGTGGGCGCTACCTTTATGATGAGGTAAAAGGCTGGACCATTGATAGTCAGCTGATAGACCAGTTGATGAGAGAGCTGGATACTCTGAGCGTGGAAGGCAAAAGCGGAGTCAATAAATACGATGTAGCTAAGAGTTTCCTAACGGAAAATGGTGGAAACTTTACTTTAGTGACCGGAGATCAACTCAATGGTGGTCAGGGAATGCGCTATTTGGCTGAGATCAATGTCAGAGAATTCAATGAAGAAATTGTTAATAATCTTTCTGAAGAAAAAAAGGAGAGAGAGAGGATGAGGCTCAATGACAAAGTCTGGGGTGACTGTGAGCAAAATGCCGGCATGGAGTATAATCCGGTAATTGGCTTACTGAAAATCACTAACAATGTCGATCAAGCTATTGATTATCTGGCCAATAATGGTTTTGTGCCAACCGCTGATATGAAAGCGATGGCTTTAAACGGGGAATTAACAGTGAAAGATAAAACGGGGTTACTGACAATAAATGTACAAGTGCCAGTCAGTCTGTTGAGAAACTGGCTGAGAGATAAAATCAGAGGAGCTAGCGTTCAAGATCTGGTGGTGTTAAATAGTAGATTGGCGACATTGGGATTAAAGAATTACGTTCAGGCTTTTAAAAATAAAGATGATAAGGGATTAAGAATTGATATGACGAGTTTTAGTCTTGGATTTACTTTTAATACCGAAGAAGAGAGAGCTTTGAAAGCACGAAGTTTTAGACCGGGGCGAGCTGCAGAAAATTTTATGGGTGAACAATTAAAGACAGTGGTTGCTAAGCAATTAAAAAATCTCGATAGTGTCACTTTGGGTAATGACGCGAAACTGAGACGAAAAGTAGAGTATGCGTTGGGGATTTATAGTTTGGAAAATGCGGAGATTAATATTATTAGAGATCTCAGTGGTCAGCCATTTGTGAGAGTGGATCATGAGAGAGCGCGCTTCGAAGTAGAAGTACCAAGGATCAATCCGGCTTTTGAATCAATCAGTGGCAGGAGAGCTGGGACAAGAAATGCCGTGAGAGAAATGATTCATCAAGCGGTGCGTGGTGATGAGAGACAGATGCAGCTAGGGCACGAAATCAATTATGTGCCGGGAAAAATGCGAGCCCGCTATCAAGATGTGTTAAAAAAGACTTTAGATAGTTGGGGTGATCAGAGAGAAATGGCGAGATTGTGGGATGACGAAGGTTGGGAGGCGCAGTTTAGAGAGATGACTCCATTGAGAGTGTCCGAAGATAAAAAAGATAGTGACTATAACCGAGCAGTAAATGATTTTATGCCAGTGACCTACGACAAGCCAAAAAGTGAAAAAATCTGGGATGATATTTATCGCAATTGGTAAAAAAAATATTTTAATTTATGGAAATTATGAGAAATCTAACCAGTTTTAAAGAAGTAGTTGATAGAAAAAGACATTTACCGGCTCAAGTGGCTACATTGATGGCGGTGATGGCGGTATTGGGTTGTGAGCAAGAGTTGCCCTTTGATTGTGAAAGAGTGGTAAATGAAAACACTGAGAGAATGTGGCGAATACAAGAACATTACATGGCTGTGCGCGACGATGATCATGATTTTATGCGTACTAATCTTACTTTGAGAGGAGAGATCTTAGATGTAATGACGAGCAAGGACTGGAAGCTTGAAAAAACTGGCACAGATGAGCCTTTTAATCGGTATCACTATAGAGCTCTCGGAGAAGAAGATGTGGTTTTAAACTGTGCTGAGGCGATGACAGAAAAAGGTGTTTTTAGACAGTGTGTGATGGAAAAAAAGTCTGATGGAGATTGTCCAACTCCTGACTTTAGATATACATTTAGCACTTTGCCGCTATTGAATGACGATACGCTTAAAGCCAGAAAAGATGAGGAAGGAGAGTTTTTAATGTGGTCGTCTGGCTCTGAAGTGATTTTGGTTGATGATATGGTGGTTACTGATGAATATGCGATTTTACAGGATAGTAGAACGAGTTTTTTTCTTGGGGAATGGGTCCTTGACCCGGATGCTGAAGATCTCTATTATTCAGAAAAATTCGGTCCAGGTGATTATTTGATTGATTTTAGTAGCAATGCTAACGATACAGATCTTGATAGTGGTCAGGGGGGCTATTATGAAATCAATAAATATAGAGGCCATTTCGAAAAGCAAGACCAAAGATTCAATGAATTTTTTGATGGGCTGGAAAAGTAAGTATCTTTAAAAAACGGGTACTGTTAAGCAAACGAAACTCGATTAAGTGTTTTTTGTAGGAAGGAAGCGGGAGAACGGAAGATTTGAGGGTACATCAATCTGGACTGATATTCTTTAAGCATTTCTGGAAGTTTGGCGACGGTAACGTGGTGGTACATACGCCTAATAAAGGTCCTGAGAGAGCCCCAAAAGCCTTCTATTTCAGAAGTCTTTCCAAATTCTCCTTTACGATGTATGTCTTTGTCATGTTCAACCGGCCAGTACCTTTGAATGCCCTTGTAGATAGCAGCACCAGCACTCCAAAGTCTCGATCCAGGGGCAACGAATTGCCTCAAAAATGGAGTAATATCATGTCGTTTTACAGATGAAGCAGGAACCACAATTGCAGCTACCTTCTGGGTTCTTCTCTGTTTGGCAGCAACAATTGCAACCCCTTTCTTTCGACCACCAAAATATGCTTCGTCGATCTGAACAGTATCTTCAAGTCTGACATCAGAGTGATCTGGAAGATTTTTTCTGAAGAGTCCGTACCATCTGTAAATTGTTGATCTAGAGATCTTAAGAAGCCTTTTGGCTTGGTCGATGGGAACTTTGTTGGTGTATGCCCAAAGAAGTCCCCAAAACTACCTCCAGGATAGCTTCATGCCTTTGAGCCAGGTCAAAGATGTCAGACTCCAGGCCTTGTTACATCGCTTGCATTGAAACCTTTCGTCACGCCTGACGCATCCAGTTCTAGAGCAAAAAGGACATCTTACCAGGGTTGGAGCTCCAAAGATTATTCTGCAAACTTTGACTTTTATCATGCGTTCTGTTGGAATTGATAGTATTGTATTCATGGTGAAACTGGCCTACCAGCTCTTTCGAGCTGGTAGGCCAGTTTCATCTGCTTTACATTACCCTAAAAACTTTATTGCCTTTTTCGATAAATATTGGTATTATATATTTAGAAACAAAAAACAAAAGTACCTTACAAATCAGGCAAAAATTATTGAAGAGCTTTGTTTCTTATAAAAAGCTGTTCTAGCAAATCCTACGTGGGCACTTATGATCTCTCCCCCCCGAGCTCATAGTACCACCGCTTGTTAGAACAGCTTTTTTTAGTTCGTCAATTCAAAAGAGCGTTTTTGGCTTCTAGATCATTGTTGTAGCGCACTACACGTGGTATAATTTGTAGATTGAAATTCGCCAAAAACAAAAATGAAAAAAAGAAAGCAGAAAGGGAAAAATGCGATCTTAAGAACGAGATGTCTCGATAATTGGCAACGAGTAGTTGCTGAGATTTTGGTGATGCTGCTGCTGGTAACTGGGGTGATGCCCTATCAGGTAGCGGCGGCGCTTTCTTTTGAGACTGCAAGGGCGGCGGCGATCCCTAATGAAGCGGCGACTGGTTATGATCTAGTAGCACTGGTGGTGGACAATGAAGTTTATAGTGATTTTAGATCGCTGGAGGGACTGCGAGGTAAATATGATGGCCTCGGTGCACTAACTCTGAGGGAAAGAATCGTGCGTTATGCTGAAGATATCAGGGCAAACAATCCGCAGATGGATGTAAAGATCTTGCGCTATGATCCGGACAATGATGGCGTGCAGGATATCGCTTCAGCGCTGGAAAATCTCTATCTCAACGGGGCTGATGATCGCAGTAATCAGCTTGTGGGAGCGGTTTTTATTGGAGATATACCGTTG
>CAYMGN010000037.1:8966-12300 GCA_964389995.1 uncultured Candidatus Peribacteria bacterium
CGATAAGAAGGGCAATCGTTTTGTGAGTATGTTTCCTTACACTGACTTTGTGGATCGGCTCTATGAGTTTAATCCGGAGAGTGAGAGTTTTGAGTTGAATGAAAAAGTGAGTTTCCCGAAGCAGGAGATCTGGCATGGGGTGTTGGCTCCGCCGACTGATGACGAAGAAGGGCTGGAAAAGTTAGCGGCATTCTTTGATAAAAACCATCTCTACTACGAGGGCGAGAGCGATTTTGCGGATTTTGAAAAACAATTCTTCTTTGCGGATTTGGTTGAAGAGGAAAAAAATATGAATGCGGATCTCTTTGAACGTTACGTGCGATACCTTGAGGACTTTGAGGATATTGCTTACATGCGATTTAATAAGTACTGGGCTAATGAACTGCAAGGGGAAGTGCTTGGAGGTGAGATCCCAGCCAATGAAGAAAGTGCGATCGGCCAGGAGTTTGCGGCCAACTTTGAAGGGGGCAATGCCTTAGCGCAATTGCCGGACATCCATACGATCAATGCGATCCAGAGTAACTTGCAGACTTACACCAGTATCTTTTCGCGCTTTATAGGCAATGTGAATGATCTGACGGAGAGTACCGGGCGCTATGAAGTGAATGAGGTTGATACGATACCAAAACTAATTGAGATGAAGGATGAATATGCGCGTTTTTATCTGAGGGAAGTGAATGACGCTTTGGAAAAACAGGTCAATAGTATCGTGGAAACGATTGAAGAACCACTGCCTCTCCTACAGTCGGCGCAATTGTCCGGGGAATTTGGCGATGGGACTGATTTTGCGGTGGATTTGGGTAATGGGGCGACGGCAAATGGACCGGTTTATCGTTTTCATTATTTCAATGAAGTGCTCAATGAGCTCTATATCAACGGTGTGAATGCGGACATCCTTTCGGGACCAAAACAATGTAGTGTGTTTCTCGGTTCGACGCGGGATGAGTATTTTGATAGTGATTTAAATTTTAATCCGAAGGCGGTGGATGGCGAGTACTCGGTGATGACGCGAGCCCTGCGTTCGGAAAATGTGCAGACTGCAGCGCAAAAAGCTTCGATTGGGGTCAATGCGCGGATGATTTCTCCTAATGAAGTAGAGGATCTGACTGGAGTCAATCGTACCGGGGCTTTGGTTGAGGACAATCCGGATTATGGGATTTCTGCTTTTACACCTAACTACCTGACGGAAGACTATGAAAATCCTTGGGAAAGTGTCTTGCAACGTGGGGATGTGATCGTCAGTGTTAATGACGAGGATCTCAATGCTCAGTTTACTTTAGAAGTGGCGGTGCAAAAGTCCTATGATACGGTCAAAGGGATCATGGACGCGGTTAATGCCGGTGATCTGGATACGGTGGCGGCACTCCCCTATGAGATCCTTAATCTCGACGGTGAGGACCTGACTGCCGGTGAAATGAGCATAATCGTGGCCAATATGGGGATGGAGTTTTATCGCGGCAATGAATTACGCCAGGCTAATTTTACTTTTTCGATCAATGAAAATGGTGCGACCACTACCGAAGATCCTCAAGGCGATCCGGAATCAATCGTACTACTCTCGGAAATCGGCTTTGCCAATCGCGACTATGATAATGAAGAAGATAGCGATGGGGCGCTTTTTACACTCTATGGCACTCAGGAAGGCAGTGGTTTTGATGGTCAGGGTTATGATCTGACGGCCGGTTGTAATCGGGCGCAGGCCGGTTTAAATAGTGACCGCTGTTTCAGTATCTTTGCTTTGATCCCCAATCTGGATCCCGCAGGCAGCACCAGCCTAGTCCCCTTTGAAAAACCCGATGGCTCAGTAACCCTACAATTTACAGAAAACGTAAAACGCAATGCTCAAGGGCAAAACTCCGGTAATCAGCTCTTTCATGATGAGCATATGGATATCTGGCAGTACCCGGAGGGCTATAGCTATGAGGAAATCGATGAAGTTTATTTTAATAGTTGTTATGCCGGTTTACCGGGGTTTAATGGCTTGGATCAAGATAGTAATAGTTTTGAAAACCCTTTGGATCCGAGTACTGATAGTGGCGGGGCAAGCTCGATTGCCAATGGTGAAAAAGACGTTTATGGTCAGTTGATCGACTTTAGTGGAGAATTCATCGAAGAATGGGGGCGTGATCCGGATACTTCCCCCAATAAAGGCAATGTCTGGCAGGATATCGATGAGTTGACGGCCAATGATATCATCCTCAATGATGTCGGCGGACAGTTGGTGACTTTGGCGGAATTTTCCAGTCGTTATGGGATGTTTGATGGGGTAGACAATGACAATGATGGGATTAGAGATTACGAATTTAGAGATCTGGATGGAAATGGTAGTTTAGAAACGCGCTGGTATGATTTTGATGAAGCGGAAGCTCAGTATGGGATTCCGGCTCAAAATCTAGATGAGATCGCACGGAAGATGTTGACGAGAAACGCCAGCTTTACTTTGAGAGCGGCTTTGACGGATTTTGATGAAGATATTACGCTCAATGTCACTGCTAATCCTTATGGTGATGGGGAGTTTTCCAGTATTGTGCTGCATAATGAACCGACTGAGCACACGATCACGCAGCAGGTTTTGTCGCAGACGGCGATGAGCTTGCCAATAGATAATCCCCGTTACATCGCCTTTCAGAGTGTGCCGCGAGCACCGGTGAGTGCTCCCGGTAATGCAGTCAACACCTACTATCCCGGTAATATGGAGAGGATAGACTATGTCAATCTCTTCCAAACCCCGAGTTATGCTCAATTGCAGGCGGATCTCAATGCTTTGGCCAATGATATTGCGGCGATACCGGGCAGTTATCGGATCTTTGGTGCCAATGCGGGACCAAATGATTATTCGATCTTGGAGATTAGAAACGAAATCCTGGGTAACTATCTCTTGCCGGTAATTGCCGGTAATGCCGATCAACCGGAAAGTGGATTTGACTTGGAGTTAGCGGACGGTGAAAAAATCAATGATAACTTGAGCTGGCTCAATTACAGTATCGACGACAAGCATGAATACATATTGGAGTACTATCTCAACGAAGAGAGAGATGCCCTGATCAATGATAATGCTGAGGGTTATGAAGCGACTTATTTGGTAGCCGAGGGTGGTGGCGATTATCTGGATCTATTCTTTAATAAAAATCTGCCGGAAGAAAGTGATACACGCTTTAATCCCCTAGCAGCGCCGGTGGATCAAGCGGCCCTGGAGCAGGATCCCAATGCCAGTGTGGAGGATATTTTTGGTGAAGATGCCACCGGGAGAGATGAGGGCGCGGAGTTTGTGCCGCTCTGGGAGTTTATCGTGGAGTTGCAAGAATTTATCGAAGAAATGGAGACGCTGGGTGAG
>CAYMGN010000038.1:0-12288 GCA_964389995.1 uncultured Candidatus Peribacteria bacterium
TCTTTGGACCTCGAGGAGAAGCGCTTGAAGACTTAGCTACTGCCGAACTTTACGCCGAAGAATTCAATGCGCAAGTAAGAGGGATTGTCGGCTTAGTGGAAATATTTATTGGAATCATTGCCGTCCTGGTGTTAGTGGTTAGAGGCTATACCGTCCTCTTTAGTATGGGAGATGAGGAACAACTTACAAAAGCCAAAAGACATGTGATCTACGCCAGTATCGGTTTGGGCATCGTTCTTATTTCGGAAATCGTTGTTCGTGGAGTTATCTTCCCAGACGCCGGAGCTCAATTACCCGATGTAAATACTGGTAGATTTATTGCTCTCCAGATCGTCAATTTCCTTTTAGGCTTCGCTTCTCTTTTTGCCTTCGTAGTACTCTTCTATGGCGGCTATCGCTACGTAGTTTCCGGAGGTGACGAAGAAGTAAATACTCAAGTGAAAAAACTGGTCCTCGGTGCCGTGATCGGTTTGGTAGTAATTTTTGGCGCCTTTGCAGCAGTAAATACTTTATTAAGCGTCGAAACCGGCGGCAATATTGTCGCTCCAAATGAAAATCCGGATGAGCCGGCTTCTTAACAATAATTTCAAATGAACCCCTTAAAACCTAAACCCATGTACAAATTTAAGAAAAAAGTAGCGATTATGCTGCTTGCCTTGGTGGCAGTTCTGTTCACCAGCTTTACTAATGCGGCAAACATTTACGCATACAGTCTTGCTGATTTTGGTGAAGATCTCGGGAGCGCTTTCAGTATCGATCAAGACGAAGGTCTGGACCTCACGGAATATCAAGACGTTAGTATCACACTCAGTGCAGAGGGGTTAGATAGTTCCTTGGTTTTTGAAAACGAACAAGGTGGACCTCAAGGATTGAGGGGGTTTATTATTAGCGCTGTTAATTTTGCACTGGGCTTTTTAGGTTTAGCCGCAGTGATTGTCGTTATTTATGGGGGGGTGATGTATGTAACCGCCGGTGGTAATGATGAAAGAGTTCAAACCGGGAAAAAGTCTATTATGTATGCGACAATAGGTTTGGTTATCATTATGGGTTCTTTCGCTTTTGTTAATACTCTTGTCAGTGGTTTAGGTACTGGAGAAGAACCCGATTCTATTAATGAATTAGGATTCGAAGGTAATCCTTTGCTGGGATCGAATGCTATTACAGGTGGCGGATTTAACGCTGCAGCAGAACAGGTTAAAGTTTTAGCTGTCGATATCTTCACTAAATACAGTAATCTTGTTCAAGCAGTAAATGAATTTGAGAGCGTTTTTAATGACATCGAAAAGCTACCACTGCTGCCAAGGAATTTTCCTTCCAAAGGAGAAATTATTCAGTTTCATTCTAGTGTCAAATCAAAACTAAATACCTTGTCATCACAGGTACCAGTCTACAGTAGAGTCTATCAAGAGAGTCAGGATTTGATCCGATTTTTTGATCAGTCAATCGATAGAATCAATAGCTATAACAGAGATGCATTCTACGCTCGGTCCCGAGATGGAGCGGTTTTGAAATGTGTTGACGAAGAAAGATATGTTGTGATCGATGTTTCTGGAGTACAGGGGGCAGTCAGTAAAGTACAGGTAGGAGATACATATGACACCGATTTTTCCACTGGTTTCGAGGCGGGGTTTAATGACCGCACGAAGTGTGAGCAAAAAGCTGCTAAAGAAGGATGGGCTTTTGCACCATATAAGGAAGGGCTTTACGTCGAATGGCTTAATCAGCATTCAATCATTAGAGCCTTTAACAACCCTGAGAGTAGTTACGGGTTTAATCCTATAGTAAGAAATCTTCAGGAAGAGTTTGTAGATTACTTAGATGGTGCCAATGACCAAATAGATGGCGCCCTTGACAAACTAGCAAAAACCTACCATTTAGTGAAAGAAATTGATGTAGTCAGTGAAGGTCAAGCTAATACTTCTTACCGTGAAATGATGCAGAATTTTGGTTATATAGATAATCTTATTTCGCCACCATTAAATCCGGTTACAGGTCTCTTGCCAACACTGAGGACAATGGATATTGAAAATGAAATTAATACTACTACTAACTATGTTATTAGAGCACTTCAAGCCTCGGTGCAGTTATACGAAGAATTGAGAAATATACAATTTGTCAGAGCTAGATTAGCGGCAAATACTGTCTCCGGTAACGCTCCTTTGACAGTGATTTTTGACGCGTCCGGCTCAGTTGATCCTCGAGGGGGAACCATTGGTGGACGTCAAATCTATTGGGACCTAATGGGCTTTAAATCATTCGATGAATTAATAGCATTAAGGAAAGACGGCTCATCAGATGATTTTTCTACCATCGACAGCACTGTTTACCCTAATGGCCAAAGAAATAATGACATCATGACTTGTGACGAATTCTCCAGTCCTTCTGGTCTACCGGGCATAGCTACCACGGCCGATGCTGCTGTTGGTGACGGTACTCCTGAAGGCCTCACTCGAGAAGAGCAATTACTTGGGGAAACTTTGAGAAGATGTACCTTTCATCAGCCTGGCACTTATCGCGCAGCAGTCAAGGTAGACTCTGCGGCCCCAAATCTCTTTGGGCCTGGCGTATCTATTCTTGAAATAAGAGTGAACCCTCCTTCGACCAAGATTAACCTCACTATTGATCCAAACGAAACCGAAAGTAATCCGGAAGACGATGTGGTCGTAATGGATTACATCAATGAAAGATTGGCAGTTAACAATCATATAGTTAATGTCACCCTTAATGAAGCCTCGGACGGCCTCACTTTTGACGCCCGTGGCACAGACGCTGAACAATTTCGCTGGAACTTTGGTAATAATGTCATTAAAGAATTTGATGTCGGGCAAGCCCTTGAGAAAAACATCCAGTACGAAATCGCCGGACGTTACCCCGTCGTATTAGAAGTCGTAAATGCCCTCGGTGAAATCGACAGAAAAGGATTTACGCTTGAAGTCGGTGGTGTAGTTGCCAGGCTCAGAGTGCGCTCTAACCAAGAATCATTCGTCAATCAAGAAATCGTTTTTGACGCCACTGGTTCACGTTCAGATCTCGGCAACATCGATAACTACGCTTGGATTATTGAGCCAATTGACTGTAATGAAGCGGCTCTACCAGAAGATCTCGATTGTGATAATCTCGGAGTAGGAGCGGTCGGTCCGGATGGTAATCGTACACCACAAGAAGGCCGCACCCTAAGCACTCTCAGGCACACCTTTGAAGCCCCTGGTACATATCGTATCTGGCTCCAAGTCAGTGACACCAGCGGTGAAACTTCCCAAGAAGAAATCACTAACTTTAAGGTTAATTCTCAAGAGCCGGTTGCCCTCTTTGAATACCGTACAGAAGAAAGCAGCCAGCCCAATCTCTACACCTTCGATGCCGGAAAGAGTTATGACCCAGATGCTCCCGGTATTACTTTTGACTTCAATTGGGAAATCGAAGCCGTAGACGTTGTCGGTGATGCTACTGCCGGTGACCCATGGAGCTTCGAAGAAGGCACCTCGGCCAGTTCCCGCAGTCCAAAAGTACAATTCCTCCGTGAAGGTACCTATGATGTCACTCTCACTGTCACTGATCAGATCCTCGCTGAAGAATCCACCTCCCTGACACAAACCATTGAGGTCAATAATATCCTCGACATCTCCTGGTCAGAAGGCCAAGAGGTCACTCAACAACTCAATGAAGATGGCGAAGCAACAATAGAATTTGGCTTTACCAACGCCAGCGGTTCTGCGGTTGCCTACGAAATCAATTACGGAGATGGAGAAGTCTCCAGTGGCAACCTTACTAACTCAGCGGTCGTCAACCACACCTATGATGAAGCGGGACAATATCTAGTTCGCCTCACAGTCTTCGATGAAGCAGATAATGACAATACCATCCAAAGAAGAGTATTTATCGGAGACGGGACTACGCCCATTGCCAAGATCAAAGTCTTAGTAGACGGTGCCGATGTCACTGACGCGGTTAATGCTGATGGAGCGTTAGAGATCTTTAAAAACAAAGTGATCGGTTTTGATGCCGGGGATTCTCAAAATCTCGACGGAACAGGGCGCCGCTTGGAATACAGCTGGGATTTTGGCGACACTGACCGTAGCTCAAATCGCCAAGCTAACCATAAATACGACGAGGTGAGCCCCCCGGCCGGTTACTATACAGTGACCCTCACAGTCCGTGACGCCGATGATCCTTCTATTCCTGCCGCTACCGATACTGTTCTCATTGACGTGAACAGTGCTCCGCCAACCTTCAGCAATATCCAAGCTATCCCTTCCGGCGATCTCACGACTCCGGTCAATGTCACAGTCCAAGCCTTTGGAGTAGACGATCCGGACGGTAACGTTACTCAATACAAATGGTGGTATTACGACGTCAATGCCCCTGAGGACATCCGTGGTCTCCAAATCACCAATCAAGCTGCCGCAAACATGATTATCGGTACAAACGGCCCTGAAGGAGAAGAGGTCACTTACGGTTTCGGTCTAGAAATTACTGATAATGACAACAACAAAGCCTCTACCGAGGACAGCACCCTCCCACCAAATACCATCGTGGTAGAAAACGGCCCCAACGATCTCCCGGAAGCAAGATTTAATGTTGATCTCACAAAGGTTTTCGTTGGCAATCCCGTTAATCTCACTAGCGCTTCCACGGACGCAGATGGCCAAATCGTAGAGTACATTTGGGATTTAGAGGGAGATGGATTCTTTAACAATGAACCAACAGACCAATCCAGCATCGAACATACTTACGAAGACGCTAAGCCCACCGGTTACGACGTCAGATTAAAAGTAATCGATGACCAAGGAGGAGAATCAATCTCCAATCCGGTGAAGATCTTTGTCGAAGCTGTCGGAGAACCACCTGAAGTAGACTTCGGTTTTGAAGCCCTTGCGGGCGGCGGTGGTAGGGAAGTAAAATTCTACAATAACACCACCGTCGATGAAGAAGCTGATGCGCAAATCATTGCTACCGAATGGGACTTTAACACCAATACCGGCAGCGACGTGGAAAGCACTCAAGCCGATCCGGAATATACCTTCCCAAGAGCCGGTAGCTACCAAGTCAAGCTAACAGTCACAGACAGCAACGGCAACGTCGGGGAAGAAATCAAAACAATCAAAATCCCGCTAGTGGGTGAGCCCAACGCAACCTTCCAAGCTCAAATACTCGGCTTTAATGTCGTCTTTAGCAATAATTCCCAAGCGGATGAAGGCGCCGAGCTAGTGGACTTTAGTTGGGATTTTAACATCTTGGTTGATAGTGATGGTGATGGACTAAGTGATAATGACAGTGATTCTACTCTCAAAAATCCTATTTTCACTTACTCATCTCCAGGAGAAAAAGTCGTAAGACTAAGAGTATCAGATGACCAGGGTAATAGTGCTGAAACAACGAGAACAGTAGTGATCTCTGCCCCACCATCAACGCCGGGATCAGGAGGCGGTAGTGGAGGTTCTGGAGCAGGATCAGGAGCTACACCGGCACCTCAAGGGGGGAGTGTAAAACCTGTGCTGATAACCGATCCACCATCTGACGCCCTTGGCCAAATAGTAATCACCGATGCCGGTACTGCTACAATCGAATTTGACTTCTCTCTGACAACCGGGCCAGTTAAAGAATTTAGCATCGATAAAAATATCTACTTTGACACCAGTGGTAACGCTGTCGAAAATGACGATGCGGACTTTAAAACTGTTTTTCCCGGCAGTTGGACCACAAACTTTGATGCATCTTGGGGCAAAATCGTCGTCAAACTCACTGTCGTGGACATCTATGGCAATGAAAAGAAGGTCCTCCGTGAGATTATCTTCGAATAGATCCTGGAAAATTCCTTTTCCTCTCAAATAAAAAAGTGTAGTATCTAGGAAGTAATTTACCCTAATTCTACATGCAAGACCCCAAAGGTAATGAGCAAAATGATGCTCAGGACATGCAAGATTTTGGTATGGAAGATGAAGAAGAAGTGCAAGAGCAGCTTCCGAAGATCAATAACTATCAAACAGCAAGTCAGGAGCCCAATAGTACGGACAATGCTCCCAATACCCCCAATATCCCTGCCAATCAGCCACAAACTCCTCCAGTAAATCCTGCTGGCACGCCTCCGCCCGTTACTCCCGAGCAGCCGCAAATTACCAAAACTAACATTGCCGGAGCAAAAACGCCTCAGTCTCAGCCCCAAACTCCAGCGCCAACAAATAATCAGCAAAATACAAACACTCAGCAGCCTAATCCACAGGGGCAAAACCAACAAAAGAAGACCAAAAAACAAAATCCCGCCGCTAAGAAAAAAGCCCTTTTTGGTTGTTTAGGGATTTTTGGTTTCCTGGTGGTGATATTCTTAGTTTTTGCCTTTATCATCGTTGCCCAAGCTGGTACCGGAGATAACCCGATCGCCCGCTTGCTCAATATCAATGAGGCTACTTTTGTCAATGGACTGATCACCCTGATCAATATTGTCTTTTTGATTATCGGATTGATCACCGTTGTCTTTGCCATCAGTGGTTTAATTAAGATTGGTACTGCCAAAAAAGACGATAAAGAAACCAAAAAGGCCGGTGTAAAGCGTTCAGTCATTGCCGGTATCGCCTTTTTCGTTACATTCATTACCTGGATTTTTGTTTTCTTCTGGCTCGACCCGAAACGGGTAATTATCGAACAAGCAGAGGCTCTCCCTGAAATCCAAACCGATCCGGAACAAACCTTAAATCTTACTGCCCCGATAGAAATCCGTTTTGATGCCTCCAGCGTTACTACCACCAGCCAGTTTCAGATTCTTTCTTATCGCTGGGACTTTGGTGATGGTACTACTGCTACTAATCAAATTGTTACCCATACCTACACCGACAAAGGAGATGATGGCCGTTTTGATGTAATCCTCACTGTTACTCGTCGTGATCGTGAAACCGGCGAAGAATTTCAAGATCAATACTCCACAATAGTCACCATCGCCAACGAAGCCTTAGCTGCAAGCTTTACGGCCACGCCTGACAGTGGCGCAGCTCCTCTCACTGTAGAATTCGACGCCAGCGACTCCAATGACCCCGATGGAGAAATCCAACGTTACGAATGGGACTTTGACGAAGACGGGGATTACGATGACGCCCAGGGTGTCATCGCCGAACACGAATTCGCTCGTATCGGCACCTACGCTGTTGGACTGAGAGTAGTTTCTTCTTCCGGTGAATCAGCTACTTTTGAAAGAGAAATTATTGTCGAAGAAAAGGAAACGCCTGAAGCGGTAATTACGATCACCAATGAACCAGATATTTATCTAACTGGTCAGAGCTATGTCTTTGGGGCCGGGGATTCTACTTCGCCCAATGGAGATATCACTGATTATGAATGGGACTTTGGCGACGGCTCTCCAGTAGAAAGAACCCGCACCGTTTCACATCGCTATATGGAGGCTGGAGACTATGTATTGACCCTAGTTGTGACCGACGAAGCAGGGGAAGAAGGAGAAACTACGCTTAATATTTCTATTGGTGCTCCCCAAGGTACACCACGCGCTTCAATTCAAACTGAACCAGCACTCGCCTCTGGGGCCCTTAGCCTCAGCGGTAGCGCTCCATTTACGGTTGTTTTTGATGCTTCTAAGAGCACGGACAGCGACAACAACATCGTCGAATACGAATGGGACTTTGATGGCAATGGCAGCCCGGACGCTTATGGCGCTCTTGCCAGCAACACCTTTACCACTCCCGGCACTTACGAAGTCGGAGTGCGAGTGATAGACTCAGACGGCAACAGTGATACCGCTGAAGTGATAGTTCAAGTAGCCGCTCAAGGCCTCTCAGCCGCGATTTCTGCTGACACAATCGAAGGCAGCGTCCCTCTCACAGTCAATTTTGACGCCAGCGCCTCCAGCTACCCCAATGGAGAAATAGTCGCTTACCGCTGGAATTTTGGTGACGGCACCCAGCCTCGAACCGGCGGTTCTCAAATTTCTAAACGCTACACTTCCATCGGCTCTTATACAGCCAGCGTAACCGTAGTAAGCTCCGATGGCTCCGAAGACAAAGCGGAAGTACTAATCACGGTACGCGAAATACCCCTACAAGCTTGCTTCAACGCTGTGAGGACATCTGGCCCTGCTCCCTTTACGACCACATTTGATCCCGGATGTTCTACCGGGACGGTCAGTAGCTACCGTTGGGACTTTGGCGACGGTTCTAGTTCTACACAAATCAAGCCCACCCACACCTTTGATAGCCCGGGGCAATACCCAGTGGTGCTCGAAGTCTCCGACGTCGACAATACGGTCAGTACCTCGGAATTAACCATAACAGTAAACTAGTACTCTACTTGAGAAATTTACGACCAAAGTAAGCCAAACCGGCAATCACCGGATAAGCAACCATCCCTGGACCGGATGTCGGCAGAGCTGGTGGGGGAGTGTTAGTCGTGGTTGTTGTCGTTACCGGAGGGGTCACAGGAGGAGTCACAGGAGGAGTCACGACTGGATCAGGATCATCATCCACGATCAAAGACGGCGGCGTATCCTGAGAATCATCATCACCAAAATCAATATCCGGCAACTCCGGCGGAGCGTCTTGAGCAAAAGCAATGCTCGCCTGACTGAAAGTCAATAAAGCCGCAAAGAGACTAGCAATAAAAATATTGAGAAACTTATTTTTGACAGTATTTGATTTTTTCATTTTGTTTTTATTTTACTTATTTAATTATAGCATGTTTTAGTAGTTGATTCAAGTCTATCTGACTCTATTCGCTCCTAATTACCCATAGTTGGTTCTCTAGATTGTTTGAAACATATTTTCTTAATCGATAGTAAATCTGAGTTTGATCTATTTGAATACCATCTTTAAAAAGACGCACACTTAAATCGTCCGGACTATTAGTTTCAGTAGAACGCAAAATGTCATTTTTTTCTATATCTAAAGTATAGCTTCTATCAGACCCATTGATATTAATTGACTGTAAAACGTCACTGCCAAGTAAAACTTCAGCCCTTAATTGAGTCCCGTCCGGGACATCAAAATCATTTACCTTAAAAGTGAGCTTTATTCCTGAACCTATCAGCACACTATCATCATCACCATTATTAATATACTGATTGATCAAATCAGCACTGCCGGAATTTTGCTCGATATAGTACTCCTGTCCATAGCCGGCATTAACAAATGCAGGTTCTACTGTTGAGTCATCAGTTGAGCTAGCGGCTCCATTGCCATTATTGTCTGATGGTTGAGGGAGGTCAAACTTGATTTGAAATACCGTAGGTTGAATATGAGGCAAGAAGAACAAACTCTCTACGTTGTCTAAAGCCTTAAAGTTGTAAGGCTGCCCGGATGCAGCTAAAGCACCTCTAATAGCGGCAAAGTATTCCCTAAAGGTCATGGAGGCATAGGCGGGTTTATCTTCTATATTCGGGAAGTTGATTTCCGGTAAGGTTACGGCCATGTCACCCAGGGTATTTTGGTAGATTGGATGAGTTACCCGCGGGATATAAGTAATGTTCTCATCTAAACCATCAGCAGCCATTTCTGCAAATGTAATCACTTCTTTCCATTCAATCACCTCTTGCTCATTTTCTCCCTTTACTATATCTTTATGCCAAACTACATTGTCCAGGTCATCTTCATCTGATCTTACCAGCTCAATCCTCACCTGATTTGCGTAGACCGTGGCAAACTCCAATGCGATCCCCTCCTCACTATTATCATCATTAGACACTCTAAACCAATCATGATCTTCCGTAGACCACCCAGGATTTGACTGGAGCTCAGAAAGTCTAAAATTAAGATCATCGAGCGGCACAAAATAAGGAACATTTTCGCCGATCACATCAAAATTTCCTGTGATCTTTTCGTCACTGTCCTTAATGGCGATCTCATATTCGTAGAGGCCCGATGTTGTCACCTGATTGGAATTAGGAGTCCAAGATATCACTCTATTTGGTCCTTCATTTGGACCTAGATCATCAAAGTCATCTGTAAAAATGTCAGATCCACTAGGGGATTTGATCGTCAATCTAAAATCATCAGCCTCAAGATTAGTAGTTTTAAATCTAAAATCAACCTCAGCCGGTAAATCATCTTTAAAGAACGATGCAGGATTGACCGTAGTATATTTAGTCCCACTTATCATACTAAATTCTGCGTCTTGATTAGGATCAGGATCAGCTGGTGGTGTGGGGTCTGCACCCGGACCCGCAGCCGGCGTACTATCGGCATCCGTAACCCTAAATCTTCTACAAACGATATCAAACTGGTCCTCAGCATTTACAAATTTTAGGAATACGCTATAGGTGGTATCGACTGCAAAAGCACTTCTCGGATTTGTTATGACTTGCGCTAATCCATGAGTGGGAGAAAGAGTAAGGTTGTTCAAGGGAGGTAATACAAGAGCGTCTAGGCTCACCGCCTGAGTTGAGTAGTTGTAAACCAGATCTGTGTCATTTAAGGTGTTGTAGCGATCGAGATTTTCCTGATCACTGCCACCACAATTTGTAATGGAACTGGGCAGGATTCTTGCTGTAAAGAGCCCCGCATCCGGTGCGTAATTATGAAAAACCAATGTATTTAAAGGACTAATCGGCACATTAAAGTAATCATCATCCATGTTTTCCGTCACGTTTTCTCCTCCCCATCGGATAAACTGACTGCTCATCAAGTCCGGATTATGATCGGCGCTTGGTGATAATCCCGAGCCTCTCACCAATTCGAATTCCAAAAAATCAACGTCATCCTCTCTATCCAAAGTGGAAGCACTGAGAATCAATACGTAGGTACCGCTTTCCAAATCAGCGATTTCATTATCGGGTATTTCCCAACTACCATTGGCAAACCATTGTCCGCCGAAAGCTACTTCTTCCAATCCACCTCTAAACAAGAAACCCAAAATTTGCGCATAACGTTCGTAAAGATCTTGCTCATCCAGGGTGTTGACACCAATTTCCAGCATTAAATCTTCTTTATCGGCAATCAATGCTGTAACCGCGGCTTCTTTGCTTAATTCAACGGTAAAATCAATTTTACTAAAATTATCGGAATCGACATCAATCCCCGCAGCGGTCTGGGCTAAACTGGTTACGGTAAGATTTTGTAAGAGACCTTCAGAAAGTTGATACTGTGATATCGATAATTCATCTTCAGTTTGTCTCACTGAACTGTCTGAGTCCCCGATTTCATCGCCATCCTGATAGGCATCAATTGCTGAAATCCCACCGGCGTTTCTAATCCGTGCATTAAGATTGGCGGCGATATCCGGCTCTAGATTGACTGAAATAATCAAAGGCAAATCACTGTTACGCGCCTGCTCTAAAAGTCCGATGGCGGCGTCTTCCTCAATATTATTTACCAGCATCAACAAATCAACGATTTCATTGTACCCATCACTATTTAATGGGGGTAGATAAGAAACGGCGACATTATAAGTGCCTGTAGTTTCCTCTACGTCATCCGGATTTGGAAAATAAGCCCATGCAGTATAATAGTCATCGGCCGTACATTCATTTATTAAGTTTTCCACATCGAATTCTTCAAAGCTATTACGGCCATTTTGAGCGAAATACTTGCTCACCCGTCCCACTATCGGTTCCAAATCACTACATCTATCAATCATCAAAAGAAACCACCCGTAATCATCCGCTGCCGGTAGGGGAGAGGTCTCATTCGGCTGGTCCGTTACTTCTTTAAAGCCACAAGCCTCGGTTTCCTCTTTAAGCACAACCGCAAAAGGCATGTGCGCAGGAATAACCTGATTGACGGTCATTTTGATTGTATCCTGTACTTCACCGGCGGAGTCGTAGTACTTAAAAAAACCTTCCGGATAAGTGTAGTAGCCCTTGTCCAAGCCGGAACGCCCGGAACCGGAAGAATACAAAGCCACCACTACCTCATTTCCGGCAGTTTTGCGCATCCCTTCGATGATATCCATCACAGCAAGATCTTCTTCGGCATAATAATAATTGACCTGGTTTTCCATCAAAATCGGATCATCACAATCCAATCCATCAAAATCCGCTTCATCGTCTTCGTCCCACCGGAGTGTGCCCGTATCCAAAACCGCAGCTCCTTGAAAAAGGCTACTTCCTCTCAGAATTAATTCCGGTGGGCGTCCGGCCTCATCCACTTCAGCAGGATTGAATGCCCTATAGCCGATCCAGGTGCCCAAGGACAATACTGAAATCGCAGCCACAATCAACCCACCTTTAGCCAGAGGCGTTAAATGCCAGTTTCTTTTTGTTTTTTGTTTTTCTATTTCCATTTTAATTTAAATTAAGTATACGTCTATCCCCGGATGTTGTTGAATTTGCCCAGAGATATTCATTGAGAAGTTTTG
>CAYMGN010000039.1:0-12234 GCA_964389995.1 uncultured Candidatus Peribacteria bacterium
ACGGCCATCATTGTATCGGGCATTGAAGCTATTGTAGTACCAATAATCTTCATTGCCTCAAGAGCGCTAAGCTCATCGTGTGGACGGAAGTTGACATGTGACGGATCAAGGATGCCCTTCTTTACGCCACAAAGAACATCCAAATAGAACCAATCCGATGGATCCACGTCCGCATAATCCTCATAGTAGCCGATCGAGCGAAGGTGATCGCTGTCGCCTCCCATGTTACCCAAACAATCCCAGAATGCTCCGGAATTGATGAGCGGAACGGTTAAAGCTTCAGCCCTGGTGATGTATTCATCAGGATGTAGGCCTCCATCCTCTTTACCGCCAACAGCACAAGTCTGGTATAGGAACTGGCCCACTGATCTTTCTTCAGCAGTGAGCAGGCTGTTATCAGTAAAAATGTGCTGATAGTCACCTTCACGACCGCAATGGGTCGAATGATGACACCCCTGCAGTTCCCCGCAGCTTTGATGGTACCAGGGACTCCCACCGATAGGATTATTACCATAGTCGGTCAGTCCACAAGCCATCTTAACATTATTGCTTAAGTTTGAGGCCCAGTGATGAGGGCTGCCCAGAATTTCCGGGACCCCGCCTTCACCGCATCTTGGATTTGATCCGTCTGTGAAAGAGAAGGGAATTGTCTCTTCAGTTTCACAATCGACAAACGCAAAGTCCAAGTGTGGAGTAAAAGCGTACTCTGCATCAAAGATGTAAGGAGTACCACCAATTTCACCTATTTTGAAGCCCTGACAGACCTGTTGTCCTTCGGCAAGATGCGAGTTACTGAATTCTTTCAGATGAATATAGCGGCTACAGATGTCTCGACCAAGATAATCATGTCTCAAAATGACACAAAAACCTTGTGATCCACAGTACCCGCTTTTTTTGACCCATCCGTCAGCCGTAGCCGGGATAGGAATTCCATCGGCACTTTGATTATACAATCCAAAGTCCCAAGAAAATTCCCTGCCCGATTTCGTATGGCTAGCACTGCAGTAGTCGTCTTCGCCGGTAATTTCACTGCGATATGCGTCACAGAGCAGGCAATCCTGAGCCCACCCTTGAAGGGTAATCCAGTCATACCCCGGCGCCAACGGCACCTTAAAAAAAGCATCACCACCAATCGGCGCCGGCGTGAAGTCAAAAGGCAAATCCTCCCCCAGACCATCACCACCACCGCTGGTATGCACGTAAGTGTTGTCGCTCTCATTCGAGCCGCCGTGTTCGTTGTCGACGTTGACGTTGAGACTCATCCCACCGTCAGCCCCTCCCGGCAGATTCAGGTTGACATCGCAACCATGAATACAAAGGAAGAAACTGATGAGAATAAATCTGGTAAAAATCGAGATCGCGTACGAACTTTTCTTCATCGCTTTTGCTCCTGTTGAGATGTTAAAGAACTTTTTGATCCTGGACTGGAAGGCATCGTCGCTGAGTAGCTTCAGATCCTGTCGTCACTGTGGATCGCCCGTTGCAAATACATAGTATCCCGCCCTCACTTTTCTCCAATTTTTTTTCGACATTTAAAAAAAAGCCCTTTAACCTAAGCCAAAAAAACTCTACAAAACTGTTGCCGAAAAAATAAAAACAGTTAAACTATTTCACGCATCACTAACCTCACAGTCATGAAAATATTCACAAAATTTACCGTAGCTTTTGCCTTTACCCTAGCGCTTTCTGCCTGCTCTAATACCGCTTCCACCCCCGAAGACGCCATTGCCAACTGCAACGAAAACGACCCCAGCATTTATTGCTTCGCCCAAGCCGCTGCTCAATTCAACGATCCTGCCCTATGCGAACAAGCGCCTAATTCCAACACCCTCCGCAATTGCTACGAAAAAACCGCCTACCTCATCCGAAATCCCGAAACCTGCAGCCAGTCCCGCGCCCTCACCGTCTGCCAACGCAACATCTCCCTCGAAACCGATAACAGCCAATGGCAATTAATCAAAGAAGGAGAAACTGACGCCACCTATCAAGGACAATCCACCGTCAAACTTTACTTCAACGAAAACAAGAGCAATAAAGAGAAAACATATTTAGAAATTCTCAATGACGAAACCTTCACCCTCCCTCCTCGCATTGTTACTCTGGAGTTTATCGAATTGGAATCTTCCCTTTCACAAGAAGAAATAGAACAGTCCACCTCGGGCAACCCTCTTGAAGTAGACATTAAATCTATTGTTTTAGAAGGGGATCATGCTAAACTAGTCCAGTAGTAAACTAATAAACCCCTCACATGACCTCAACTAATATCTTTTCTTTTAAAAGAATTTTTCTCCTTACCCTCGCGACAACCCTCTTCCTCACAGCCCAAACCGCCTTTGCTGCCGACCGCTACTGGGTAGGCGCCACCACCGATTTTCACAGCAGCAGTAACTGGAGTACTACCGATGGGGGAGCTGGTGGAGCCAGTGTACCCGGAGCTTCTGATGTCGCCATTTTTACCTCCAGCGATACTACTGACTCCGATATCACTTCTAATATCACGCTCGATGGTATGACCATCCAATCTGGCTACACAGGCACTATCACCAACGCCAGTGACGTTGATATTACATTTACCGGCCCTTTCACCCAAAACGACGGTACTTTCTATACCGGTGACGGCGGCGGTACTAATACCGATCACCAGGCGACCACTACTCTTAATGGTGGTACCTATGATGCCGGCACTGATGATGCCTTTGTTCAGAGCGCTGGCGATTTAGTTATCGACGGCGGTACTTTTGATGCCAGTAATGCAACCAGCATACTCATCGAAACAAATTCTAATACAGCACTCAACTTTGATAGCGGTAGTCTTTCTGCCCCGGGAACTCTCCAAATCCTCGGTGGCTGGGATCAAGAAGCAGGCACCACCTTTACCCACAACAATGGTATTGTAAGCTTTACTGACAACAATCCCAGTACTTCTTTTGACTTAGACAATGATGCTGGCACTAGCTTCTATGATTTTAGAGTCGAAAAGGATCTCGCAAGTAGCGTCCTCGTACTCCAATCTGACCTGGATGTCGACAACGACTTCGCTATCATCGATGGAGAATTCCAGGCTGGCAGCAACACCATCACCGTCGGAAACGATTACGGATTAGTCGGCGGTACATTTACTGCCAATACCAGTACATTTGTTATGGATGGCACAGATCAAGATATTACAGCAGGATCTACTACCTTTTATAACTTCCAAAAAGCAGTCACATCAGCAGCAACTCTTACATTACCTCAGGGGCAAACTCAAACCTTTACCAACGCACTCACACTCACCGGAACCTCAGGTAACTATTTGTCACTTCGCTCTAGTCTTTCTGCGTTCCAAGCCAACATCGCCCCCACCGGTAGCCGCACAATCCAATACGTCGACGTCCAGGACAGCAATAACACCAGCGGTACCGACATCGACGTTATCGGCGACAATGTTATCAATTCGGGTAATAACACTAACTGGGTTTTTACCGGACCTGCGGTACCGGAATTCAGCACTTACATGTACCTACTATGTTTCTTAATGGGAGGCTACCTCATCTGGAAAAAATCTACTTCACCACAAATCCAATAATCCGACCCGGTACGTAGATTTCCTTTACTACTTTTCCTTCCGTTAAGTACTTCACTACATTTTCATTTTCCTTCGCTGCAGCTATCGCCGTCTCTTGATCGGCATCTGCAGCGATTTCTACTTCTCCACGCAATTTTCCGTTCACCTGAACCCCAAGAGTGACCACATCATCCTCAGCTAATTCCTTATCAAACTGAGGCCATTGAGCATCAACCACGCTAAAGTCTTGCCCCACTCTCTCCCAACATTCCTCAGCTAAATGCGGCGCAATCGGCCCCAACAATCTTACAAGCACTTCCTTGGTTTCTTCATCGACTCCATTTTTATAAGCAAAATTAACAAATTCCATCATCGCTGCGATCATTGTATTGAAGTGAAATTGCTCAATCTCCTCCTTACATTTCTTAATCAACTTATGAGTTTCTCTCTTCAATTCTTCCTTATCTTTGGGCTTACCTTCTTTATTGATCAGGCGCCAAAATCTATCCACAAACCGCGCGATCCCGGTGATACCTTTATCATTCCAGTCACCCCCCTCGGTATAGGGCCCCATAAACATCAAATACATCCTAAAGACATCACTACCATATTTTTCTACAAAGTCGTCCGGACTAACCACGTTTCCCTTAGATTTACTCATTTTAGCCCCATCTTTAGTGATCATCCCTTGATGTACCAATCGTTTAAAAGGCTCTTTAAAATCCACATATCCTTGATCATGAAGGAACATGTTGATAAAACGCGCATAGAGAAGGTGCATACAAGCATGCTCCGGCCCACCGATATACATATCCACCGGCGCCCATTTATTTACTCTTTCCTGATCAAAAGGCTTCTGCACATTCATATTGTCCGGATAGCGTAAATAGTACCAGGAACTACAAACAAAAGTATCCATCGTATCCACCTCCGGCGTCCATCCTTCACCAAAAATCCGCTCTGTCCGATCAAAAAGTTCATCTGATCGCGCCAAAGGCGCTTCACCATCGGGCTCAAAATCCACATCCGTCGGTAAATTCCACGGCAAAAGATTATCTGGTATTGGATGAGGCTTCCCCTCGGGATCATAAACAATCGGTATTGGCACCCCCCAATATCTTTGACGACTTACAAGCCAATCTCTCAATTTATAGTTTACAGTTGCTCGTCCCCAGCCGTTACCCTCTATCCATTTCACCATCTTCGGCAAGGCTTCTCGATTATTCATTCCACTAAAATCTCCGGAATCAAAGAGCACTCCATCTGCGGTATAAGCGCCTTCAAAGTCCTTCGGATCGATCTCGTTACCATCTTCCGATATCACAAATTTCAAATCAATATCGTACTTCCTCGCAAACTCAAAATCTCTCTGATCATGGGCATTGGCCATCACTACTCCCGTGCCATACATCAAAACAAAACTCCCAATATAAACCGGAATTTTTTCACCATTTACCGGATTGATTGCAAAACGTCCGATAAAACATCCCACCTTATCTTTGCCGGAATCAGAGGTCCGTTCAATCAAACTCAAAGAATCTATATTCTTTCGCACTTCTTTCACATCATCTTCATAAGGCGTACCCAAGGTCAATTCATCTACCAAAGGATGTTCCGGCGACAAAACCAAGTAGCTTACACTAAATACCGTATCGGGCCTGGTAGTATAAACCGTCAAAATCTCCTCTCCATCCGCCAATCTAAAGTCTATCTCCGCTCCCTTACTCTTACCAATCCAGTTTCGTTGCATCGCAATTGTCTTTTCAGGCCAGTCCAAGCTCTGGTAATCTAAGAGCTTTTCCGCATAATCGGTAATCTTAAAAAACCACTGATTCAAATTTTTCTTTGTAATTTCCGTCTTACATCTCTCGCAATGACCGTTTTCCACCTGTTCATTAGCTAAAACAGTATGACAGTTCGGACACCAATTGACCGCCGAAAGCTTCTTGTATGCATAGCCTTTCTTAAAAAGCTCCAAAAAGAGCCACTGCGTCCACTGATAGTACTCCGGCGACGAAGTCACTACTTCCTTATCCCAATCATACATCGTCCCAATTGCCCCAAGCTGCTTGCGCATATAACCAATATTGGTTGTCGTACTTTCCGCTGGGGGAGTGCCGGTCTTAATCGCATAGTTCTCAGCCGGCAAACCAAAACTATCAAATCCCATCGGTTCAAGCACATTATGGCCTCGCATCCGCATATAACGCCCCCAACTATCGGCCGGCCCGTAATTATACCAGTGCCCAACATGGAGCTTATCTCCAGAAGGATAGGGGAACATCGTTAAATTATAGTACTTTTCCCGGCTCTCATCCTCGAGATCCACTTGATAAATACCACTTTCTTTCCACTTTTTTTGCCACTTTGCTTCTATTTCCGTGGCTTGATACTTTTTTTCTTCTTTTCTCGCCATCAGTGCACCATTATTTTTTTATTTCTCCTTATTACAAAGGCAGAAACATTTTACTGCAACTACTCGGCATCACCAAATTCTTTTTTTTATTTCATACTTATTCTCTCGCCATCAACCTTTCGATGTCATCCTGTGGCAGAACTTTAATTGGCTTATCTTCTCCTCCGTCTTCAAAAGGCTTGGCCTTAAATTCAGGTTCGGACAACTCCTTAATCATCGAGGTAATGTCCCTAAATGAGAGCAACATATGTGTCACCTTGCCTTCCTCATCTAAAATCGAGCGTCCATTCATCATTACTACAATCTCTTCGTCACCATTTCTCAAGCGATAAGGTCCGGCCCCTTCCACTTTTTTTCCATCACGATAGAGTTGATTGGTGATCGAAAAAATATTCGGCAAATCTCTCACATTGACAAGGTCAAACACTAGTCGCCCTTTTAATTTTTCACAGCCCGCAGTCATTAATTCGCAAAAGGACTGATTCATATATTCCACTCTACTAGCACCATTTACAAGCATCATCGGCACCGGACTAACATTTAGATAACTGTTTTGAATCTGATCGATATAACTTTCTTCTTTATGATCATCACCAAAATTACTTAATTCAAAAATATTAGCTTGCATATGCCCACCTTTCTTATGACTCTCTCCATCAAGGAATAGTACCATCGCTGCAAAAGAGATAATAAAGACCAACACTACCGAAATTGCTATTTTTTTATTCTGAGATAAATTAGCCATTTTTGCTTTTTATTTTCGAGCACAATTCGCACTCAATAGTAATTATAAAACATTTTTACTAAAAAGTCAAATATAGAAGTGAATTAATCAACAATTTTCATCAGCTCGGCACTGCTGTCCGGTAAAAGTTAGAGATTTTTAGGTATAGGGAAGCAAGGTATGTATAATTAGAAATGCAAATTTTCGTATATACATAACCAAAACTTCCCATGGCTCATACTAGCACAGTCTTTAATCAATTGCTCGACTTTCTTCCACGATATGATTTTCAGTGTTTTGTAGACCAATACGAGGCTGATAAATATACAAAAAAACTGGATTGCTGGCAGCAACTTCTTTGTTTGATTTATGCACAAGCAACCGGCAAAGAGTCGTTGAGAGATATTGAAACCGGTCTGAGCGTGCACCACAAAAAATGGTATCACCTTGGTCTGAAAACGGTTGCTCGCAGTACATTGGCGGATGCAAACAAGAATCGTCCTCATCAGATGTTTGAACGACTTTTTTATGAAATTTTGCGTAGATGCAAAGAAGTGACAGCAGAAAAACCATTTAAGTTTGAATCTCCGGTCTACCTTTTGGATGGGAGCGTGATATCTCTTTGCCTTTCTCTCTGCCCCTGGTCCAAGTTTGGCAAAGCAAAGGGAGGGTTGAAAATTCATAATCTCCTTTCGCTAGATCGACAATTACCGGAAGTGATTGTGCTGGCGGAACAGAAGATTTCTGAGCTTGAGGTGGCTGAATCTCTTGATTGGAGTCGGTTCTCGGACAGCTGGTTGATCTTTGACCGGGGATACTACAAATACTCCTGGTGGAATTCACTGAGGAAGAATGATATCAAGTTCGTTTCACGACTAAGAAAGAGTACAAATTATTGGGTTCTCGGACAGCTGACACCAGAGATGCCGTCCGATACAGACGGCGTTATCAAAGATGAGCGCATAGCCTTGTTTGGAGAAGCTGGCCTTGAAGATTATCCGCATTATTTGAGGTTAATCACTTATCGTGATCCTGAGACAAGGAAGGTGTATCAATTCATTACTAATGATTTTCAGGAAGTGCCGGAAATGATCGCCCAGCTTTACAAAGAGAGGTGGCAGATTGAGTTATTTTTCAAATGGATCAAACAAAACTTGGTAATCAAAAGCTTTCTCGGTACTTCAAAAAACGCCGTTCTGACTCAGATTTGGATTGCAATGATTTATCTTTTACTTATTGCCTATATCAAGCATCAAACTGGCACAGAGCTATCGCTGTTAGAGCTTTCGAGAGTTATTACTTCTGCAATTCTTTCACCGCTAACTCTCATTGATTTACTAAACCTTAACCTTGAAAATGCTTATCAATCCATTGCTCGTGCTTCACCCCGACTTCAACTTACTCTTTGCTAAAAGTTTACCGGACAGCAGTGTCAGCTCGGCCTCGTATTTGATTTAATGACTCAATTGGTGCATAGTATAAGTTAGGTAATATTTAAAACAAAAACAAAATGCCCAAAAAACAAAATAATAAACCGCTGAATAAGTGGTATTTTATTGGCGGTGGGGCGTTAGTAGCTGTCTTAGTTGCTATCTTCGTTGCCAGTGGCCAAACTAATCTTTTTCAAGGTTACATTGGAGAAAATGTAGTTGTAGAAGAAGATCCCAAGGCTTCCACCGGCGAGGAAGAACAAGACTACGGTTTCTTTACTGAGGAAACCATCGCTGCATTTAGAGAAATCAAACCTACTCTTTGGAGCGAGGTGGTACCAAATAGATCACGTTATATCTCAGTCCAAGACGGAGCTTATCCATTTTCAGTAGGGAAGGCAGTGTTGACTTTTACTGAACAGATCGAACTTATGGAAAAGCAAATCGCTCAGCATATTAAGGATGAAAGAGCACGGCTCGCCTTTATTGACGACGCTATGTTCCTCCAAGATCTCTATTTGGAAGGATTAAATGCTGATGACTATTACAAATACATCAACGGTCTTAAAGAAGACATACAAGACATGCTTGATGATAATGCCAGCACTATTACCGAGTACGACGGTAGAGAATGGAACTATTGGATTAACGAATATGGTGCCGTTGCCTATGGATCAACTGATCGTTGTATCCAAAAGCACTACCAAACCCTCAGCGATCTTGCCGATAAAATCGAACGTATAGTTGACGTTTTCCTAGATCCAACTACTGGACAACCTCGTGAATTCCCCCCTGAACCCGGTGATTATCGCTACGATGACTTTGCCGGATGTTTTGATATTGAATTCAAACGTATCACCGAAAACGATTCTCTCGAAGAAGCTCAAGAAAAATTAGAGCTTCTCTTGATTGATCATGGTGCTAAAATGCTTAGCTGTGCCTCCGAAACCCTTGAAACAAAGAATAATCTCGAATCCGCCCTCCAAGAGTTTGAAGGTCAATCTGAATACAACGATCCAAGTATGGACGTTATGTTTGACACTATTCTGACAACTTCTAAAGAAGTAACAGGCGCATTAGCTACTAAATGTAGCCGTGGAGATGTCACCAAGACTCGTGTACCAACCGGTGGCGACGATATTGATTATTGGAGTTATGAATACTGCGTCTACCACTCAATTGATGACAGCTACCCTGGTATCCAAGTAAATGCTACTAACCCCACTTGTGGTCCAGGAGAAGTTCCCGCCTATCAATGTGGAGACAGTTATAGCTGTATTCCAAGTTATTAGTCTGATTAAATAAATCAGTCTTTGCTTATCAAAAAGGGCCAGATCATCGATTTGGCCCTTTTTCTTTTTTCGATTAAACTTGACAAGTAGTGATTAAGCCGTGTATAAAATAAAGTTGTGGCTAAAATAGTCACAATTCCAGCTATCACTTAGTGGTACTGCAAGTAGCGGACCTAGCCAAAGTGCAAAAGTCTCTCTTGCCTGAAGTACCTCTTACGGGGGAAGCTGGAAAAATATCTCGGCCGCTTTGGCTTCACCTCCAAATTTTGCCAGAGCGGCTGAATCTTCTATCGTTAGTAGCCTCAAGACCATTGAAAACCTTGCTTTTACAAGCCTTTTGCGGTATAATTAAAGATGGTTCATAGAACCAAAATTAAAAACAAAACCATGGAAAACACCAATCACGCTGATGTCGATATTTTGATGCCCATCCTCAAACAAATCCCTGTTTTTGCTGAATTAGACGAAACCCATCACCGTGAGATCATCCAGAAAATTGTGATGATGTACTACCCACCCCAATACGTCATTTTTAATGAAGGGGATGTAGGAGACGCCCTCTACATCATCAAATCTGGTTCTGTCCAAATTTTTCACCCTCCAAGAGAAGAAGGTGATTTGCCCAAGCAAGTAGCCGATATTCCACCTGGAGGATTTTTTGGCGAAATGGCTTTAATTTCTGAGATTCCCCGCAATGCCTCAGCCAAAACTCTCCTCGAAAGCGAAATCTTCATTCTCCGTCAAGAAGACTTCAAACAACTACTTTCGACCAATCAAAACCTCGCCGAAAAGATCAGCTCCACGATGATCGACCGCCTCAAAGAAAACCAACAAAATTCTAACTAGCAGCCGCTTCTCGCGCCGACAACTCTTCCGCGCCCGACAAGTCCAAAAAGGCGTAAGTCCATACAGTATAAGCAAACACATCGACTATTCCTCCTAGATAGGCGGCTAATAGTAATCCCACCAAACCAACCAATCCTCCAACAATTATACCGGTAACCGCCAAAGTCACTGTCGCCAAATACCCAGCAATCAAGATCACCAACCCCGGTATCAAAAAGACAATAATCGCTTGGATCACTATCCTAATACCAATCACCATCATCAGCACAGTCACCAAAAAAGTGTGTTTTAGATTTTGTATCACAAGTTTTGCACTGGTTTTCATCGACTCAAACACCCCCAGATCATCAATCACAATATAAAAGTCCGCAAAGGTAAAAAGCAGAGTAAATACCAAACTGATCAGCACCATAATCACAAAAAGTGGCAGTAAAAACATCAAAGTCTCCGGACCCAAATTACGCAACACAAACAGCATCTCCGTCACCATCGCAAAAAAAGTAAAAGCCCTGATTAAAAGATGATATTCAAAAAGCGGTAGAAAAGAAAGCAATCCATGCTTCAAACCACCACCTGGTCCACACTTTTGTCCATTGCGAGTTCGTGCTATCATCTGGATGGCCGAAGCTTTAGCCAAAGTAGGGAAGAGTAAGAAAAAAATCAAAAAAATTATCGCCACTACAATCAGCGGTACTACTAGCGAACTATTGTCCTGAAAGAAAGTCAAAACCCAACTCACTAAATTTCCTAAAAACTCGTTTTCTCCAGTACTAAAAAGTTCCGAATTCCTAAAAGAAAAGAACTGATAGATCACATACCCAATTGCAAAAGTAGTGGTAAAAACCGAAGGCAAAAAACCAAACCAAAAGATTAATTTTTTATTAGCCTGCGTATCCACCCAAGCCTCAGCAATGAGCTCTCTGTAATTCATTAGAAATGAGTAAAGGCTAATAAAAAATACTTGCTCAGCGAGAAATTTCAAGTAAAGTATATACATATGGCCCCCAAAACTAATACAGAAAAGGGAAAAATCCGTCGATTAGAATTCAAGGATTCTGATCTCCTTTGGATTGATATTAATTTTCCCACTGAAAAATCAATGGCCTATCTCAGACGCAAGTTTAAATTTCATCACCTCGATCTCGAGGATTGTCTTTCCGAAAACCAGCGTCCAAAAATCGATGAATATTCCGAATATCTCTTTTTAGTACTCCATGTCCCGGTCAGTGCCGGCCGCCCCAAGCACATCAAGAATTCCGAACTCCACATTTTTATTGGCCAGGGCTATGTTGTCACTATCCATGAAGGAAACTCCCTAATCCGCCGAGCCTTTGAACGTTGCCGCAAGAAAAAAAGGGTCAAAGAAGAATACATGAGCAAAGGTTCTGGGTATCTGCTGTATATGCTTGTTGACGATGTTTTTGAAGGTGGATTTCCACTCTTGGATACCCTCAGCAAACACACCAATGAGCTCGAAAACGAGGTTTTTTCCAATCACTATACTCATGATCGTTTACGCGAAATCCTCTTCCTCAAAAAAGACATCATCCGCCGTATCATCATGCCTCAACGTGCCATCGTCGCCCAATTAGAGCACCGCAATAAAAAATTTCTCCCCGAAAAATTAGACGTCTACTTCGATGACATTGTGGACAAAATCGAAAAAATCTGGAATAACCTTGAAAACCTCAAGGAACTGGTAGCATCAATCCAAGAGACCAATGAGTCGATTATTTCACACAATACCAATAACGTGATCAAAATTTTGACCCTCCTTTCATTTACCATGCTTCCGCTCACTTTTATCACCGGATTTTATGGAATGAACGTCAGTGGTTTACCTTTTGCTAATCATCCTTCTGCCACTTATGTCGTCAGTGGAGTGATCCTCTTTATTGCCGTCTTCATGTACGGCTATTTCCGCTATAAAAAATGGTTTTAGAGAAATTACCTTGCCAAAAACCGCTTTTTTTAGTAAA
>CAYMGN010000040.1:0-7460 GCA_964389995.1 uncultured Candidatus Peribacteria bacterium
CGATGTTTTTTCGGGTTTTGATTGAAGTGGCTGTGGTTAATTTTGATTTATTCTTTAAAGTATTGATTCCATTTTTAGTGATGGGTGTTGTTGGTTTTGTCTCTGCGGTTTTATTCTATCGTGATCAAAAAAAAGCAAAGTCACAGATTGACGAAGAAGTCTTGGAAAACATCGAAAGTCCTTTTAGTTTTAAGCCGGCCTTAAAGTTTGGTCTCTTTTTTACTTTGGTGCTTTTTGTTTCTCAAGTGGCGCTGAAATTTTTTGGTGACCAGGGGCTTTATGTAGTGAGTTTGGTTTCTGGGATAGTGGATGTGGACGCGATGACTTTGTTTGTGGCTGAGCAGGCCAAGACTAGTATTGATGATCAGGTGGCGGTGATCGCGATCTATATCGTTTCAATAGTAAATACGATTTCTAAAGGAGTGATGATTTTGCTTTTTGGTGAGCGTCAGGTGGCTTTGAGGGTGGTGGCGGTTTTTGCTTTAATGGCTATCTCCGGCGGAGTGGCTTTGCTTTTTGTTTAGGGCTGTTATATGATGGGTTTACTCTCTACATTCCTATAAAAAGTGTTTATGAAACGTTTAATTATTGCGCTTGCTTTGAGTGTCACTCTTAGTAGCTTTAGTGCTGTGGCTCAGGATTTTTTACCTACGGTGAAGATTTTTTCTTATGATACCAGTCTCGATGGTGATCTTTTGGCCGAGGGCTATGGTTCTGGGACTTTGATCGATAATGCCGGTGTGGTTTTGACTAATAATCATGTGATTGAGTATGCCTATGAGGTCGGGAGTACTTATGATGCTTTTCAGGTATGTCTGACAGAGGAGAGTGACTTGGCCAATCCTCAATGTCGTTTTACTGCGCGTTTGATTGCGAGAGACGCGGCTCGGGATGTGGCTTTGCTCAAGATTGATTCGCGTGACGCTCTCGGTAATACAGTTAATTTTGATTTCTTTTCTCCCTATAAAAATGATGGGGATTATGGTGTGGGTAGTGAAATCACGGTGATTGGTTTTCCGGATACTGGTGGGCGTACGATTACTTATACTAGTGGGTTGATTAGTGGTTTTGCTAATGAAGGAGGGTATAATTATGTGAAGACCGATGCCGATATTTCTTTTGGAAATTCTGGTGGTGGCGCTTTTGATGAGGAAGGTAATTTTATTGGAGTGCCTACTTTTATTGTAGGTAGTTATTCGGCGGAAGTTTTGGGTTATTTGATTCCGGTGCGTGATGTGGTGGCTTGGATTGATGCCAATATCAGTGCTCAGCCGATAGACAATGCGCAGGGTAATAAACTTTTACGAGATGCGATTTCGCGTTTTGCTCGGGCCAATGAGGATGGTACTTATGCCAATAACTATCCTGTCTATGAGGTTTCATTGGTCGATGGTTGGAAGTTTGGTTCCGCTTTAGAAGGTGTCTTTGACGGTCAGATTTTTGAGAATGATTTTTTGAGTGGTGATGCTTTGGCGGTTTATCCGGAAGAAAGAGATGCTGATTCGCGACTTTCTCTCAATATTTCTGTGGCAGAGTACCCTTACGTGGTCGAGCTAGATGATGTAGAAGGAGTTTTGCAAGAAGTGGGGACTTTTGGAGAATTTAGTCGTACCAAGTTTAATGGTCGTTATGACGCGATCAAGGTTGAGTCTAGCTATACAGACTGGTACATCGGCAACGGTGTAGAAGTGACAACAGTGTTGTATTCTATTCCCTACGGCAATCATGTGATTAATTTGAATTATGCCTATGCGGAAAACGACGAGGGTCGCTTGGGGCAATTGATGGAGATTTTGGAAAGTTTTGAGCTCGATTATAGTGAGGTTAAGGTTACTGTTGTAGATGAATTAATTAGTAGTGACCCGCAGATAACAATCAAAAAGCCTAGTAAGGAGATATTTGTTTCCGATGAAACTTACGAGTATCAAGGGGATAAGTACTTTGGCGCTTCTTTTGGAAAAAAAGAGAATCTGGACTTTTATGTCAGTCTTTTTGCCGAGTATTACTATGATGAGGTTGCTAATTTTGAACAATTTGAAAAAACAACTTTAGAAGACGCGCGCGAGATTTATGAAGTAGTGGGGGAAGGCGAAGTTTACATTGATGGTCGTCGTGGTTTTTATTTCATCGATCTCTATGGCGAAGGGGATGGGACTTATTATCTCAGTCTCTATTTGCCGGCAGACGATGAGAGATACTTTGCGCTTTACTATTCCGGTGATTATCAGGATTTTACCGGTAATATTGGGAGTTTGAAGTTGATTCTCAACAATATTCAATTCCAATTAAAAGGAGCGGGTGAGTATCGGATTCCGGCTTTTTCTTTGGCTCGCAATACGGCTGAAGTGGGCGGTAATTTGAGAGATATCGACAATCATCTCTACGAGGATAATATTCTTAATATCCGTGATCTCGGTGCTTTTGGGATCAATGTGCCGGTTGGTTTTGGTCCGGAAAACGCAATGACCAGAGGAGATTTTGTACGTTGGGTGCAGTACTCTTTGCGGGGTGATGTGGCCGCTGATTTCCGTCAATTTGTCGAAAATTATCAGGGTTGCGGTGATCGATGTTTTGTGGATGCGGGTAATTATGATGAGGCTTTTCTTGCTTTTGCGATGCAAAAAGGAGCGCTGGGAGGTTTGCGTGGAGATGGTAATTACTATTTAGCTCCGGATCAGCAACTCTCACTGGTGGCGGCCCTGAAAATTTTGGCGGAGATTTATGATTATCCCTTGTGGGAGGCTCCGGACTATGTGATTTGGTATATTCCTTATTTACATTTTGGTTATCAGGAGGCCTTGATTCCTTATGGAGTGGCTGATTCTAATTATCATCTTACTCGTGGGGAAGCGTCTTTTGTTTTGGATGGAGTGCTCTAGATTGATTAGAGTGTGAATATCCTTTATTTGCAAGCGTTATTTGGGTTGTAGAAAGTTTCGACAGTAATCGATTTCGACAGAGTGGATAGGGATAGAGCTTGGGCTGTTTGCAGTTTTAAGGTTTTGTCTACAGTGTGGTTTTTGCCCTTATCAAAGCCTTGAACTTCGATTTGGGGTGTTCTAGTTTGAGTTTGTTCATAATATTTTAATCCTGTCATTATGTTGACAACGCAAACTGCACAAGCCGCTAGAGGTATTGTGGGGAGGGAGAGAGAGTACGGTGATATTTTTAACAATCAGGGGCATTTTTCCTCCTTTACTTATGACGAGTTGGAGGCTCGCAATTTGGAGATCAAAAAAATGCGGCTCGCCGGTGTTTCCGCTGAGCAGATGCGAGATTATTGCTTTCGTAAGCTTGAGGAAGAGAGTGGTGTTAAGGCTGTTTCTGTTTCCTTTACGGATTTGGAAGGGCGTTTGCAGGTGTTGGATTATGATAAGAAATTTATTTTGGGGGCGCATGATAATCTTACTTTTGATGGGTCTTCGATCCAGGGATTTACGGAGTTGGCTCAGTCTGATCTGCGTTTGACCGTGGATTGGTCCAGTTTTAGATGGTTGCCGGCGGATGTTTTTGGTCCGGGTAAGGTAATGGTTTTTGCCAATGTTTGTGATCAGGATGGCAGTCTTTATATTTCTGATTTTCGTGGACGTTTGCATCAATTGAGTGAAGAATTGAGGGAGAAAAAGGGGATGATTGTCAATTTGGCGCCGGAGATTGAAGGGTTTTTGTTTAAGGGTAAAAGTGCAGAACAGGATTTTGATGAAAAGGCCGGGTTTGAATTGGTGGAAATGAGTAGTTATTTTAACTGTTTGCCCCAGGATACTTTGAGATTGTTTATTGATAAGTTGGCGGAGGTGCAGCGCGCGCTTGGTTTTGAAAACGAAAAGGATCATCCGGAAGTGGCTCCTTCTCAATTTGAGGTCAATTATCGCTATTCACTCGCTCTGGATGCCGCTGATCAGATTCAACTTTATAAGCTTTGTGCTCGTCAGTTGGCTAAGTTTATGGGGTTGACCGCGTCCTTTCTGCCAAAACCGTTTGCCGATCTCAATGGTAATGGGATGCATTCTAATATTTCTCTTGCTCAAGACGATAGCAATATCTTTTATGATGCCAATGGTCGTGAAAAGCTCTCGGAAACTGCTTGGAAATTTATTACCGGAGTGCTCTATCATGCCAAAGAGCTTTGCTTGGTGATGAATGCCAGTGTCAACAGTTACCGTCGTTTGGATCCCAATTTTGAGGCTCCGAATGAGATTAAGGTTTCTTCTGTCGATCGTGGTTCGATGATACGTTTGCCGCTTGGTAATGCCAAGAGTGCGCGGATTGAGGTGAGGACGGTAGCGCCGGATGCCAATCCCTATATGAATATCTATACGATTTTGCGAGCTGGACTCAAGGGGGTGGAGGCTGATCAATCTGAGCTGTCCAAGATGAAGGCAGAGGTCTTTGAAACTCCAGTGGAAAAATTGCCTGGGAGTATTGGTGAAGCCATTAGTTACTATGAAGCCAGTGATTTTATGAAGGAGATCATGGGAGAAGAGAACTTCCATAAATATGGAGAGATCAAAAAAGAAGTTGCCGATCGTTCGCCACGTGAGTTGGGGACAAAAGTAAAGAATGGTGAAGTGATCTATCATCACGAAGTACGTAATCAACAATTGTGGTCTAGTTTTTAGGTTTTAGAGCTTTATGTTGTGGCTTGAGAGCGTTCGACTTTTGTCGGACGCTTTTGAGTTACGGGAGGATTTTAGCTTCGGTCAAGTAACATTCGCTTTGGGGTTCCGTTTATATATTATGGGGGATGAATAATGATTTTATTTTTTAAAACCTTATTCCTATGAAATTTGTCAAATTTCTGACGGTGGCCAGTGCTTTGTCATTGGTTTTAAGTGCTGCAGCTTTTGCCGAAGGCGATACTACAGCCGAAACTTCTTATACTGATTTTGAGGCCGATCTCGTGCTCGAGATGACAGCCAATGAAGAGTATGAGGGGAAGTATGATTTTTCTTGGTCTCAGTACACAGGAGAAAATTTCCAATACTATAAATTGGTGACTTCTCAAGAAAACGCTGAGCCGGTTTACCCGGGTGATCATGCTGTTTTTGTTGGTGATGATGTGGCCACTACTGCGGCTAATATGATTTATCCTGATGAGGGTACTAATTATTATAGTCTATGTGTGATTACTAGTGATATGATGAGGGCTTGTAGTAACGCAGTGATGGTTGAAGGAGTTGCCAAAACGGAAGAAGAAAAAGAGTCTACCGGTGGTGATTATACTGATTTTGAAGTAGATCTAGTTTTGGAGTCTACACCTAATGCTGATTATGAAGGGAAATTTGATTTTTCTTGGGATCAGTATGCTGGGGATAATTTTCAATATTATAAATTAGTAATGTCACAAGAAGATTCTGCGCCTACTTACCCAGAAGATCACGCTGTTTTTGTTGGTGATGACGTGGCAATGACTTCCAAAGATGCTGTTTATGCTAAGCCGGGGATGAATTATTTCCGTCTTTGTGTGGTGACCAGTGATATGATGCGTGGTTGTAGTAATACCATTGCTTTAGAAGGTCCGGAAAAATCTGACGAAACTAAAACCGAAGATACTAAGGCCGCAGCTTTTACCGATGTCGAAGGACATTGGGCTCAAGACTACGTTACTAAGCTCAAAGTAAAGGGTGTGGTTGAAGGTAAGACTGACGGTAGTTTTGATCCGGATGCTCCGGTAACTCGTGCTGAAGCTTTAAAAATGATGCTGGTCGCCGCTGGTTATGCCGGTGAAGAATGTGACACTGGAGCCTTTACTGATCTTTCTGCTGACGCTTGGTACTGTAAAATTGCTACTAAAGCGAAGATGAAAGGATGGGTAGAAGGTGAAAACGGGGCGCTCAATCCTAATCGTGATATGAATAGAGCGGAAGTAGTAAAAGTATTATTGATGGTTAAGGGCTTGGAAACTGTAGAAGTGACCGAAGCTCCTTTTCCAGATGTGCCAGTAAGCGAATGGTATGCAGCTTATGTCTACAAAGCAAAGATGAAAGGTTATGTCAGTGGTAAAGAAGACGGGACTTATGATCCGGACGCGCCAGTGACAAGAGCAGAGCTCTCAAAAATGCTTGTAAAAGCAATGGGTTATTAATCTGAATATAGGGGGGAGAGGGCCTGGGCTTTACGCCCAGGCCCTCTTTTTGTTAAGCTAAAAAAAATTAACCCCCAATCTATGGTCTTGCTCGAATCAGAAAAAATCCCTCTCGGTACAAAAGCACCAGATTTTTCTTTAAAAGCGACGGATGGTAAGACCTATACCCTCGATGACTTTTCGGAGGCGCGGGCTTTAGTTGTGATTTTTATGTGCAATCATTGTCCTTATGTGCAGGCGGTTTGGGATCGTTTTGTGGCTTTGCAGGAGGAGTTTGCTGATCATGGCGTGCGCTTAGTGGGGATTAATCCCAATCTCAATCCCGATTATCCGGAAGAAACTTTCGAAAAAATGGGGGAGTATTTTGAGAAGTATCAGATGAATTTTCCTTACCTCCAAGACGATACTCAGGAAGTTGCTAAAAAATATCAGGCTCAGTGTACTCCAGACATCTATCTCTATGATCAAAAAAAGGAGCTCTTTTATCATGGGCGTTTGGATGATTCCTGGAAGGACGAGGATGCCGTTAAGGACAGAGAGTTGGCCGATGCGATCAAGGGGCTTTTAGCAGGAGAGGAGCCGCCAGCAGCTCAAAGGCCGGCGATGGGTTGTTCGATAAAGTGGCGAGAGTAAAAAAGAGTTTTTGCTTCTACTTTTTCTTTTTAACGGGAGGGGTGATGCCGGATAGTCTTTTGCCGACAGCGTTAGTACCTTTTTTAATTGCTTCTTTGACAAAGGTGATGGCTTTTTTTCCAGCGCCCCAGAGGCTTAGTTCTTCTTCGATGACGACGGCTTGACCTTGGTAACTGGATTGGGTTGATGGAGGTCGTTTTGTAGGGTCTGAGACGTATTCGCCGGAGTTGGAGGTTCTGGTGAGTTCTGGTTCAGCGACTTTGCCTATTTTGCCGATGATGATATTGGCTTCGTCCCAAAGTCTGCAGGTGATGGAGTCGTTTACATGTCTTAGAGGGTGATTGAAGATTTCTTGGCTGATGATTAAGGCTTTTTGGAAATAGGCAACGGCAGAATCTTGATTGTTTTCGAATTCTTGGTAGAGATTTTCTAATTCTTTAAAAAATCTGCATACTTCGTTGATACTGCTGAGATAACCAAAGCTATCAAAATCTCCACTTTTTAGTGTGTTAACCGATGTTTTGTGATCGTGTCTTGTAATGGTGTTTTTTAATCTCTCAGGGTTCTTTGAATTGAAATAATCTGTTTTGCCGGTTATTTCTTTTACTGCATTAAGTTCCATGATCGCTTTTCGTTTTTCTTCCGGGGTGAAATGGTTGAGGTCATCTGTTTCGAGTGCTTCAATCAGTGTGTCTATTGGTAGAGGGGAGTTCGGTTCACAGGCGATCTCGATGAAGATTGC
>CAYMGN010000040.1:7470-12074 GCA_964389995.1 uncultured Candidatus Peribacteria bacterium
AGATTGCTAGTGGTATGTGGGGGTAAATATCCGGTGTAAAAAATGCTTCTATGCCTTTGGGGGCGGTATGAGGTTTTGTAGTAGCGTTTTTTCTAGCGCCTATTTTTATTAGTTCAGATCTTAATTCTTCAAAAATTGCCGGTGCTATTGGTTCGTTTTGAATTATTAATTCTTGGCCGGTGAGGGGGTCGATGATTATTGGATGTTGATATTTTGCGTGGAGGATGTCTAAGGCTTGGAGGGTGGGGATTTTGTCTTCTTGGACCAGGGTAAAGAGGTCTTCTAGTGGTCCTAGTAGTTCGAGATAGTAATTGTCTAGTAGATGGGGAATATCCACTGTTTGAGTGACGATTACCAGGCTGTCTTGATGGACTATTGGCGGGTTGCTTAGTGGTAATTCTGTGATTTGTTCAGGACCTAAGGCGTAGGTAGGGGGGTGAAGAGTTTGAGGAGGGGGTGTGCTTTCAGATGCGTCGAGTAAATTGTCTAGTTCGGGGATGTCCGCAAAAGCTGCTAAAAGTTCAGGACTAAAGGTGTCGCTGTCGTCAAGCCTGTCCTCAATTGTATGATCTAAAACTGTTTCTGTATCTCCTAAAGATATTAGTTCGTTTTCTGATTCCCTCCCCATTTGTTTGCAGTTTGATAAGCTTTGTGATTGAATGCGGGTAAATATTAGTTATTTTTCTCAAAAAATCCTGCGAAAGCTCTTGCAAAAATATAAATATATTGTATAATCAAGTGCTAATTAACATTCATTCCCTATGAAATCTTGGAAACTTATAGCGGTTTTGCTTTTAACTCTGAGCTTGGTGGCTTGTGGAGCTTCGGAGGATACTGAGGTTGTTGAGAGTGATGCAGATCAATCAAGTGAAAGAGATTTAAAGCGCGTTTATCGTTTTGAAGGTGAGGGATTGCGTGATGTTGAGGTCGCTACTGCCAGTGGCCGTGTGCGGAGAGCTCCGGAAGGTAAGATCTATCGTACAGCACTCTATCAAGGTCAATACATCGATGTAGAAACTATCAATGTTGATGGGCGAGAAGTGTATCTATATCGTGGTTTGCCGGGGGCGGAACTAATGGTGCGTAGTTTGGAGGATGGATTTTACTATGGTTTTGCCGAAGGGCCTGAGGAGCCTGTAGAGATTGAAGAGGAAGATGAGGGATATATTGGTCCCCGTCGAGTAGCGCGAGTGGATCAGGAAGAGTTCAGGCCCGATCCTCAGTTTGATCGTGAAAACTTGCCGAAGGAGGGGTATATTGAATTGATTGGTGGTAGTCATGGGCCCGAGGGCTATTTAGAAAATTACGGAGTTACCAATCCAAGTGGTGGGTATACTGATATTTTTGGTGGTGTGCATCAAGTGGAGGGCTATATCGAAAATATTGGTGGCGGTCCTCAAGTTGAAGGCTATCTGGAAACTTTTGGTAGTAGAGGGATTACTGATCCTAATTATATTGAAATGGTGGGCGGCTCTACCGGTGTGGAAGGTTATTTGGAGACTTATGGAGCGCGTGGGATCACTGATCCGGACTATATCAATATGATTGGTGGTAGTCATGGAGCTGAAGGCTATCTTGAGACCTTTGGTCCACGGGGGATTGTTGATCCCGATTATTTAGGTACATTTGGTAATCGCTATATTGAGGATCCCAATTATATTGAAATGATTGGGGGCTATCACGGTGGTGGTGGCTATATTGAAACCTTTGGTGTTGGTCGGCAAAGTGAAGGTTATTTAGAGACCTTTGGTAGTAGTGTACCGCGAGATCCAAATTATTTGAGAGATATTGGAGGTTATCATAATGATCCCAGCTATATTGATGATGTTGGGGGGTATCACTATGAGCCCGTTTATACTGAGCTTTATGGTGGGGGACCTGCGAGTGAAAGCTACGTTGATCAAATTTATAGTTCAGGCCAGGAGCTGGGATACGTGGAGCAGTTTTCTAGCTATTATTCTCAGGATTTTCCGGATTATCCTTATTAAATTTTAGGGCGCAGGAATTGATGCAGTAGCGTTGTCCGGTGGGTGTGGGGCCATCATTAAAGACATGTCCGAGATGTGAGTGACACTTTTTGCAGATTACTTCGGTACGGCGCATAAAATGGCTGTTGTCTTCTTTTAATTCCACACTTTCGGGATCGAGTTTGTCGTAAAAGCTAGGCCAACCGCTGCCGGATTCAAATTTTGTGTCGGATTTAAAGAGGGGATTGCCACAGGCGGCGCATTTGTAGATGCCGTCTTCTTTATTGGTCAATAATCCCCCGGTAAATGGTGCTTCGGTGCCTTTTTGACGCATGATGCGGTATTGTTCAGCGGTGAGCTTTTCTTTCCAATATTCTTCGTTTTTTTCTTTACTCATATTATAGTGGTTAGGAATGATCTAATTTATTGTATGGGAAAAAGAAAGAAAGGGCCAAAAAAAAAGAACAATAAATATGACAATCTCAGTAAGCCCGATGGGGAGTTTGACTTTCATGATCGGGGTGTGCTGCGGATGGATGAGGTGAGAGAAATGGCCGATGATTTTTTGGCAAAAGCGGAGCGGCTCGGTTGGGCTAAGGTGCTTTTTATCACGGGAAAAGGGCTACACTCGCGCAAGGGGATGCCGGTGATTAAGCCTTATTTAAAGAAGTATTTGCTCACAAAACCCTTCGTGATGCGCGTGTATGAGGGGCGCAGAGATCGGGGTGGCAGTGGGACTTTAGAGGTGGCTCTCAATTTTGATGACTAGTCGTTTTTGTTGGTAAACTTGCTGATCAATCCATGTACCAGGCTAGTAATCATCCCAAAAAGACTGCCAAAGATCATGGTCTTCATGGCGTTTTTCTTCATTTCTTCTCCTTGCTTTTTGATCATTTCTTCCATCTGGGCTTGATTTTGCGCTTGGTTGAAGTTGTTGTCGTGATTTTGATCTTGGGCTTGGTTTTTGTGATTCATTTTTTGCTGATTAAATTCATTCTTAATCCTACTATTTTTTTATTGTTAAGGCAATTTCTCTATTTGACTTAAGCTATTTTTTATTGTAAAATAATATAGATAAATCAAAAAAACAAAAATAAAAAATCTACCATGAATCTAAAAACTGCTGTTTCTAAAAAATTTGTTGCTAGTTTTGCTCTGCTTGTTGTCTTTAATCAGTTGGCTTTTTCTGCTGTCTTTACCGTTAATGATGCCGGTGATGGGAGCGATTTTAATCCCGGTGATAGTACCTGTGAGGTGACCAGTGGGGGAGGTGATTGTACGATGCGTGCAGCGATAGAAGAATCCAATGCTTTAGGGGGCGCGGATACAGTAAACTTTAGTGGTAACACTACGATTGTAAATAGTGGTGCCGGTGGCTATGAGATTACCGAGCAGCTTAATTTGAATGGTGGTGCCAATGAGATTAATGTCGATGGTAACGGTGTTACTGATGATGGATTTGATATTTCCGGTGATGACGTGACTATTCAGGATCTGAATATTTATAATTTTGATGGGAATGGGATTTTGGTGCAATCTAGTGCTGATGGTACGACGATTGCGGACAATATCATTGGTCTGGAAGCTGATGGTGATACGATTAATGCCAATACCGGTTCTGGGATTTTGACTGAGGGGACGAATTTGACTGTGCGTGATAATGTGATTAGTGGAAATGATGAGGATGGGGTGAAAGTTACGGGTGGTAATGATATTACTATGAGGGGGAATACTGTTGGTTTAAGTAGTGATAGAGAAAATGATCGTGGTAATGGTGGACATGGTATGAATGTTTCTAATCCTGGTGGTCCGGGTATTAACTTAAATGGTGGTAATGGTGGCGTTGAAGGCTTACTGTTTGCAGCTGGAGGGCATAATTATTTCTCTGGGAATGGAGGGAATGGTCTAAATGTTGGCAGTGATCTGGATACGGACTCAATTACCGGAAATATTGAATTTAATGGTAATAGATTTGGTACGAACGATGATTCTGACTTAGGTATAGGAAATGATGGGCATGGAATTTCGATTACTTTTGATGGGGACATAGAGGTTGATGATACCTATATAGCTGGAAATGGTGGAAACGGTTTAGAGATTGGAGGGGCAGAGACGGTTGATATTGATTTTGGGTTTATTGGTACCAATATTTCCGTAAATACCACTTATCCGGGAAACACTGGAAGTGGGATTCATGTGAACTCGCCTAACACTACCGATTTTTATATGGTAGATACAGTGATTGGTAGTAATGGATCACATGGTTTGCATATCGAGCAGATGGCCAGTGACACTGCCTCTGTTGACTTACAGGGGAATTATTTTGGTACTAACAACAGTGGTTTGACTGCTGATAATGATACGCAAAATGGAGGGGACGGAATTAAGATTGATCAGGGAGCGGTGACTATTGAGGATAGTGGTGCCTTTAGTAGTATCGTGGTTAACAATACCGGTAATGGTATTTCTATCGGAGAAAACGTCGTTTCTTTCCTTTTAAGATCTTCTTCAATTGGTTTGCTTGAGAGTAGTTATGGCAATTACGAGTTAGCGCGGCCAAATGGTGGAGATGGGGTTTATATCGAGAGTCCTAATATCACTAGTATTGATATCGGTTCAGATGAGCTCGGTACTTTG
>CAYMGN010000041.1:0-1438 GCA_964389995.1 uncultured Candidatus Peribacteria bacterium
CGGGAGTACCGTTTGGGGGGCAAGGTGATTTCTGTCGAATACCGTCCGGAGCAGGTAGCCCCGATTTTTACCGGTTTATGTCTCAGTACGGAGGGGAGTGAATACTATGATTATAGCGGAGATGGGCGTGTGGACAGTGATGATATTTTTCGCTGCTATCCGGTTTCGGACTTTTTGGCCAATCATCGTTTGAATTATCTGACGCTCACTAATTTGATGAATCCGCGGGTCTTTAATGACGCTTATGATCTGGAAAAAAGGCTTGAGCTCTCAAAGCTCTTTTATCGGGTGGAATTTTTTGAAAACGATTTGCCCGGGCGTGATACTAGTAATGAAACGGTGCGAGAATATGCCTCGATCAAGGCCAATGGTTATAGCGGTGATGCTAAGCAGAGTATTAGTATTGAGATGAAGCGTGGTTCTTTTATCCCGGTGTTTAACTTTTCGTTATATAGCACCTACGAGGGGAGTGGGGACTAGTTTTTATTCCAGCAGTCTTTGAGGTCTTGGAGAGCGGTTTTGGCTTTTGGTAGGCTTTCTTTTTTAGTGTAGCTTTCGCGGACGTAGCGCTCGAGAGTGTAGGCTTCGGTTTGGCATTTAGCTTCGCCGTCGACTAGGCTGCGGAGGGCTCGGAGGTCGGATTCGACCATGGCGGTGGTGATGTCTTGACCGAAGCGGTTGATGTAGGTTTGCAGGGCGTTGCCGACTTTTTCGATGCGGTTGAGGCGGTGTTCGACGCGGTTGGCGCTGTATTGGCGTGGTGGGGTGTAGTTTGTTGGTGTGTAATTAAAAGTGCGTGGTTCGGAGCAGGCGGAAGCAGAGAGGGCGAGAGCGACGAGGAGGGCTGTTTTGTTGGCGATGTTATTGGTTTTCGATGATGTAGTTTTCGATTGAGACGGGCTGTCTGGACTGTGAGGAAACGCTTTTGGTGAGTTATTCATGATTGTGGTTTAGAGAAATGTAATTTTAGTTGATTGATGATCGATGTCAATAAAAGAGTGTGTCTTCGGGGTTTTGATGGTTTTCGAATGTTTCGACGAGATTTTCGGTGAAGCGGCGGTTTGCCTGGATTGCTTTGAGGTTTTCTGCTGTTTCTTGTGCTGCGATGATCTTGGCGGTTTGACTATTTACTTCCCCTCACTACTTTTTGCATGTTGGTGTTAGCAAATTGTGAGAGCGTGTCTAGAGATTGATTGAGATTTAGATTGCCTAAAGGTATTTTTAAAGTGTTCATCCCCCTGTTTTTAGAATGTAAGCTTTTTATTTTGCTATATTTTTTTTTGTTTTGTCAAGAGGTTTCTTGACAGGGGCAAGAAAGGGAGGGCGTATTGTTCCTTTCGATTAAAATATCGTCAACCGCCCCTTACGATCTCGAAAAACTTTCATCTTTGTGGCGACAAAGAGGAGGATGCCGAGATTCATAAAAGTGAGCATTAAG
>CAYMGN010000041.1:1448-5255 GCA_964389995.1 uncultured Candidatus Peribacteria bacterium
TTAAGAAAGGGATGCGTACCAGTGGTAGGATGTCGTACATTTCTCCTTGGTGGTAGATGAGGATGAGGTCTCCCACAATTAGTGCTGTTTCGACGATGATACCGATCAAAATCGAGTTGCGGGTGACGTCTAGGCGTCTTTTGGCCATTCCTTTCAGAGTTTGTACGCCCATCACTGTGGAAATCAAAGTGAGGAAGATAAAATTGATTCTCAAAGGGACTTTTTCGATAAATCCGAGTAACATTGCGCTTTCGATGACGAAATCCAGTGCCGCTTGGAAAATTACGCTGAGGCAGAGTACGTAGATCAAAAAAATAACAAAATTTGGTACGTGCTTCAGTTGCCCCCGTTCAACATCAAATAATTCATGGACCAAAACATCTACATATTCAACCAGGGCTTTGGCTAAGGACTCTATCAGGAGCTTAACTGTCAGCTTAAGGAAGTGGAGGATGCGCATTGACAGAAATAATTATTTGTTTTTATATATTATACAATATTTTTTTGCTTGAAGCAAGTTTTTGAATAGTGGAAGTGTTTGTCCTTTGTTTTGATTGTCAGTGAATTTTTTTTGTGATAAATTTGCCCTATGTTAAGCGAAAAATTTTACATTACGACGGCAATTTCTTATGTGAATGGTGCGCCGCATATCGGACATGCTTTGGAGTTTGTGCAGGCGGATGTGCTTGCGCGTTATGCGCGTTTGCGGGGTGTGGATACATATTTTTTGACCGGTACGGATGAGCACGGGCTGAAGATTTATGAAAAAGCTCAGGAAGAAGGTAAAAATGTCCAGGATTTCGTCGATGAAAATGCTGCGCTTTTTAAAAAAATGGCTTCTGACCTGAAGCTTTCTAATGATGGTTTTGTGCGTACTTCGAGCGATCTACATAAAAAAGGTGCGCAGAAAATGTGGCAGATGATGGCGGCAAAGGGGGATATCTATAAAGATGTTTATAAAGGTAATTATTGTGTCGGTTGTGAATCATTTATTCCCGACAAAGATCTGGACGAAAACGGTCACTGTCCTATTCACAAAAAACCGCTGCGCTATCTGGAAGAAGAAAACTATTTCTTTAAACTCTCGCAATATTCCGACAAAATCAAAGAATTAATCGCCAGCGACCAGCTGAAAATCGTGCCGGAAAGTCGCAAGAAGGAGATGCTCAATATTATTGGTGAGGATGGATTGCACGATGTCAGTTTTTCGCGGCCGCAAAAGCTTTTGCCCTGGGGAGTGCCGGTGCCGGATGATCCGGAGCAGGTGATGTATGTTTGGTGTGATGCGCTTTCCAACTATCTGACTTATCTGGGTTTTGCTGAAGATGATGAGCGTTATCGTCGTTACTGGCCGGCTGATGTGCACTTGATTGGTAAGGATATTTTGCGTTTTCATGCTGGGATTTGGATCGGGATGCTCTTGTCGGCGGAGTTGCCTTTGCCGCGGGAGATTTATGTGCATGGATTTATCACTAGTGAGGGGCAAAAGATGAGCAAGAGTTTGGGCAATGTGGTCGATCCGCAGCATTATTTGGAGCGGTATGGCGTTGATGTTTTGCGTTACTTTTTGATCCGGGAGATCCCCAGTACTGATGATGGTGATTTTAGTGAAGGTCGCTTCCTGGAAGTGCATAATAGTGAGCTGGCCAATGGCGTCGGCAATCTCTTAAATCGCGTGGTGATGATGACTGAGCGCTATCTCGATGGAGTGGTGCCGGAGATGGAGACTGAGGGGGTGATTTTGGAGACAAACATTGCACAATTGTTTGGTGATTATTGTGAAAAAATTGAAGCTTTTGCTTTGAAAGAAGCTTGCGATGTCTTGATGAAAGTTGTGGATAAGGCCAATAAATATATTGATGAAACAAAGCCCTGGGCGATGGCCAAGGAGGGGGATGAGCAATTAGCTACTGTGCTCTACAATCTGTTGCAGACTTTGTATTTTATCGGGGCGATGCTTTGGCCTTTGATTCCGGAGACGGCAGAAAAGTTTTTTGCGCAGCTGGGAGTGGACGGTGCGACCGTGGACTATCAATTGCAATGGGGCGCTCTTGCTGGCGGGCAAAAGGTCAATAAAGAAGACCCGCTTTTTCCACGTTTGGAAGGCTGATTTTAGCTGCTGCCGAGGGGAGTTGATTCTGCCGCGGTGATGACAAAGGCGATGATTGCTCTGACGATAGAGTAGGAAAGCATGATCGTTGCGAGTCCGGCCACAGACCAGATGAGGCTGTTTTTTGCTTGATCTACTTGTTCGCTGTTAGCACCACCAGCAGTCATGCGGAAGGCGGCGATGATAATCATGATCACGGCGACAGGAGCGGCAAAAAAGAGCAGCCCACCGGCGATGATTTGGAGGACGATGATGGCGGGAGCGGTGGCGTTACCTTCATCTTCGATCACTTCAGTGATGTTGAAAGGTTCATTAATCGGGCGGAATTCGTCGGGAATAAAGCTGGCAGCTTGGGCGACGGGGATGGTCACTGCGAGTACGAGGATAAAGATCGCTAATTGTTTGAGAAATTTTTTAGTCATTATTGAAAGGGTGAAAATTGGATTACACCGGCGACGATACCGTAAGCGGCCGACATGATGATCATTCCGATGATGAGATAGATGAGCATGATGCGTGCTTTACCGATTTTTTCTTCGTCACCTTCGGCTTTGATAAAGAATATTCCGGCAACGACTATCGCGACCAAGGTGATGATGATGGCCCAGCCGAGGATGGTGCGGATGAGGACTGTGATTAGGCCTTCGGCGCTTACTTCCGGTAGATTGGCGACTGTTTCCAGTTGGGGATTGCTAGCGCTAAACTCGGTGTCAGGAACGCCGGGGCGTGGTAAGAGGTCGTCTACGCTAGCAGCAATTACTTTTTGATTGAAAGTAAGCCAGAATATTGTCAGTAAACTGCTAATTTTAAGAATTGTTTTCTTCATTTTTTTAATTAACTGTTTCTTCGTTTGTAGGGGCGGGTTCTTCATCAGAGTCATCGACTTCGATCAATGAGCGATCTTGCGTGGTATTTTCATCCCCAAAATCAAGATTAATGACGATGGTGACGATGGTGTAGGCGAGCATGGCGATGGCGAGGCCGATGATGGAGTAGATGATTTGTTCTTTAGCCTTGCCTGCGGCTTCGTCGTTACCAAAAGTGGTGGAGTAGCGCACTCCGGCGATCACCAAGGTGACCATGGAAGCAGCTCCGACAAACCCGATCAGGCCGACGGCGATGTTGGGGAGGATGGAGCTGGTGAGGGTTTGACGGCCGGTGGACTCGTCTCCTTCAAATACCGGTCCCGGTAGAGTTTCCGGCTTGGGGATGAAAGTAGGCTCGTAGTCGCTAGCAAAAGCTAATTCTCCCATCTGTAACCAGGAAAAAATCGTCAGTGTAAGAAAGAAAAGCGAGATGTAGGCGGTGATTTTTTTCATCTTTAAAATACGTAAAAAGTAGGATTGATAGTGTAGAGGATGAGTCCGGCGATGATCAGTACTGCCAGTCCGGCGAGGGATTGGATGATGCGGGTTTTGGCGTTGGAGACGGCGGTGTCATCACTCCCGGCGGCGGCGATGCGGATCCCGTTGAGGATGATTACCATTACTGCCAGGAGGCCGCCGAGACTGACGCCCCAGCGATAGATGGTGGCGATGTAGCCTTCGATGGTGCTGGTGCCTCCTTTGCTGAAGAGCACGAGGATTTTTTTACAGGAATAAGTGGCTCCAGCTGTTGCTGATGCGGCACCGGTGGTGAGATTTTGCGCGTTGTTTGAGCAGCTTTTGCCGATGATTTCGCGGCGGATTTGTCTGCGG
>CAYMGN010000041.1:5265-11848 GCA_964389995.1 uncultured Candidatus Peribacteria bacterium
GTCGGTATTTTTGACGGTGAAGGCAAAGACATTGCGGTAACAATTCATCTGGATAAAGGGATCTTCGCCAAAGGTACCGTCTGGCTGGCCATCGGATACTTCGAGGGTGTCCAGGGGTTCTTCGATGATGGTGATTAGGTAGCCGATGCCTTTGTATTGCTCTTCTACTTGGGCGTAGGTGAGATCGGTGACGGCTGAGGGGCTGGGGACGTATTCGTCGTAGCAGCCTTCTACGTCACTGAGGGCATCGTAAAACTCGGCGGCAATGGCGGCGTCTATTCCTTCTCCTTGTGCGTAAGCGGTCAGTCCGAGGCTATTGATGGCCAAGATTGCGGCAAAGAGACTTAAACCAATTTTAGAGAAGAATTTTTTCATTTTAGAGCTCGATGTTAAAGAGGTTTTGGATGAAGATCACGATCATGTAGGAAAGGAAGACGATTACGAGACCGACGGCAGCATAACGGGCGATATCTTTACCTTCGGTGAGGGTTTGTTCGTTACCTTGAGCAGTCATAAATTTAAAACCGGCGATAATAAAGAGGATAATCGCTACAGAACCGATGACAGTGGTGATAAAATTGATGATTCGGAGGACGAAGTTAGCGATGGGCGATGAGGTCGGTTGGTCTTCGTCAAAATAGCTGACGTCTTGTCCGGGCACCTGTAAGGATTCGCCGATGTCAAATTGAGTTTCGTAAAGGGTTTCTGCCAGTGTCAATGGTGAAAAAGCGCAGACTGAGAGTAAAAAAATAGTTGTAATAAGGATAAGTTTTTTCATTTTATTCGAGGTCTCTAGGTATATTTTCGAGGGCCGTTTCCTCGCTGATTAAACCGGCTTGGTAGAGGTCAGTGACCGCTTTTTTCATTGTTTGCATGCCTTCTCGAGTGGAGGTTTCGATTACAGAATCAATCTGATGAGTCTTGGCTTTGCGGATCATATTGGCGATGGCGCTGTTGGCAAACATGATTTCCAGTGCGCCGATACGACCTTTACCGTCTTTTGTTTTGAGGAGATTTTGCCAAAATACCGCCCGCAGACTTTCGGAGAGCTGGGTGCGGATTTGGTTTTGTTGATCCACGGGGAAAGAGTCGATAATACGATTGATAGAATTAGCCGCTCCATTGGTATGCAGAGTAGCAAAGACCAGATGGCCGGTTTCGGCGGCGGTGATCGCTTGTTGCATGGTTTCCAGATCACGCATTTCACCGAGGAGGATGACGTCGGGGTTTTCACGGAGGGCGCTGCGCAGTGCCTTGGCAAAGCTGTGAGTGTGGACTCCGACTTCACGTTGTTGGATGATGGATTTTTCGTTCTTGTGGACGTATTCGATCGGGTCTTCGATGGTGAGGATGTGTTTTGATTGGAGGCGATTGATTTCTTTGACCATGGCGCCGAGAGTGGTTGTTTTACCAGAGCCGGTGGGTCCGGTTACTATCACTAAGCCGTTTTTCATCGTTGTCGCTTTTTTCAACGCCGCTGGGAGGCCGAGTTCGTCCATGGTTTTGACGTTTTCGGAGATAAGCCTAAAGACCGCACCGATCCCTTTACGCTGCACAAACATATTGACCCTGAAGCGTGAGATGTTTTCTATTTCCAAACTAAAATCGAGATCCAGATTTTGCGAAAAACGCTTTTTTTGTGATTCAGTCATGATATCCAGGAGGTATTCTTCCGCCATTTTTTTGGTCAATTCCGGATGTTCCTGGATCTGGATCAGATCGCCATTAATACGGAGAGTGGGCTTGATACCGGTAGAAATAAAGATATCAGAAGCCTTGTACTGGACCGCCGTGCGAAATATTTTTTCTAACTTGGCCATTTTGTTTTTGTTTTTGTTTTTGGTCTTTTTCGGGTGTTTTAATCTTATTATTATAGCATGAAAGGGTGGGGAGGGGCAAGGGGTTGGGAGGTGACGCTATACTTGCTTGCTAGTTAGCTCTAATTGTTGTATAATTAAGTGTTGTAAAATAAAAACAAACATTTTGAGAGATAGTAGTTTAGAAGCTCATGGGGAATCGTTTGAGGGGCAGGATTTGACTGTAGCAACTGAAGAGTATAAGAAGCGGGCGATGGATTTATTGGGTGTAGAGTCGACAGTAGTTGATGCCTCATTGCGTGCATTTAATGTAGATATTGGTAAGTTGATAAAAGAAAAAGCTGCCAATGATGAAATCGATGAGGAACAAATGGAGCAATTGGCCTTTGAGCAATTGATGATGAATTTTTTGAGTATGGGGTTAGCCTATAGAAATAAAAATAATCTTGTTTTTAATGGTGACTGGTTTGAAAAAGCGGAAAATCGAGAATGGTTTGGGAAAAAACTAAAGCAACAAAACTATCTCGATCATCTTATGGAGGAGGCGGGTCAAACACATACTGAGTTGGTCTGGAATTTCTTTCTTAAAAAATGTGATGAGGTTAATATTCGTCCCTTAGATAGGGATAACGGTGATTTTGATTTAACAAAATATTATCAGCTTGGTTTAGTTGCTGAGGCTAAGAGTGCTGATGAAATTAAAGAGGATTTAAAGGTTTTTCTCAAAGAAAATAAGGCGATGAGATTGCGATTGGATAGTAATCGTCAAAAGATTTCTGCTCAGAAAGCGGAGGCGTTAAGGGATGATAAAAATGGTTATTTGTGTGTTTTTGATAAGAAAAGGGGAAAATATCGTAAAATTTCTCATGATGATGTGGAACAGATATTTGGTAGTGATCGCATAGTAAAAAGGCATCGAGATGAGTTAGAGGATTCTGTCTTTGATGATCCTGATTTTGCTTTGAGGCGTTCGGATTTGAGTAATTTGGATTATGTCCCTAAGTCTTTGAAGTCTGTCAGAAAAAATACAATGGTGACGCCGATGATGGGGGGAGTGAAATATCACTTGCCAGTAAGATTTCAACCGGAAAATGAGGAGTTTGTTTTCAAGCCTGAAGTGGAGTTGACTAGCGATGATCAAGCGATGCGCTTATCTGATGAGTATGAGGTTTTGATCTATGGAGAGGGTAAAAACGTGCTTTTGATTAATTCTCTGTCTGATGAAGAAAAGCGAAAAAGGAGAGAAGGGAAGTCTTATAATGGAATTTTTCTTAAAAGTAGTGAAAGTCTAGAGTTGATGGAGCCTTGGTTGCCGGAAAAATTTTTGCCGCGTTTAAAAAAAGAAAATGATTTGCAGTATAGTCAAAGGGTTGCTCCTTGTCGCAATATTCAGATTTTGATCGATGTTTATCGTGATTTGGTGGATAAAGCTAATTTGGATTTGCATCAATTTGATTTGAAACAGCAGCTGCTCTTTGCGACTTACTATTATCACTTGGGAGAAGGGGAAAAAAAGAAAATTCATCGTTTAATTAGAAAGCATGGAAGTAATTTTGTTGGTGCTTTTGAAAGTTGTGAGTTTGATTGGCAGATGGGAGAAGTTTTGATGAATTTAGCGGAAGTAGAGGGGAGTGAGGAGATTTTTGGTTTATATGTTGAGATTATCGACAAGGCAAATGATGTTGGTGAAGAAGTTTATAGTTTGATGGAAAAAGGTTCCGTAGGATCTCCTTTGAGTTTGCAAGAGCTGAAACAAGGCTTAAAGGCACGAGCGAAAAATTTGTTAAGTGCTGCGGAGAATGCTCTTGCTAGTGAGATGACAGAGGCAAGACGTGAGTTGGTGCTTAGGCGTTTGATTGATGATTTTCGAGAAGAGGATGGTTTTCAGTCAGCGGCACGGGGGCTTTTTACGGAAATGACTTCTTCATTGGAAAAAAAGAAAGATGTCGATTTGTTAAAATATCGTAAACGGCAGAAATTTATTCTCGATGGTTTGGAAAAAAGAGGGATTAGGGGAGTGTTGATCAAATCACTACAGGCTCAAAATGCTACGGCTCCGATTCCAGAGATTCATTGGCGTGTTGATCGTGATGCTAGTGAGTATGATCGCCGGTTTGGGTTTGATGTGAGAAAGTTTTTAAAAGATTTTAATCCTGAAAAAGATGAAAAAGTGTTGTTAGAGTTTGGCCCAGGTAACGGGACGTTTAGGGTGGAAAGGGGAGAAGCGGTGCCCGGATATGAGGATTTTGCTATTTGTAATTGTCTCTATTATCCACTTAATACTTTGATTGGGAATTTGATTGATTTTGAAAAAATAGAGTCGAGAGTAGGGCCTTTAAATAACGAAGAAAGGGATGTTTTGGCTGATTTTTTGTATAAAATTTTGGTGATTAAGCCCGGTCAGGCCGCCTTGGATAGATTTGAATATGACTTAGCGGTTGTGAATGATTTGGCTTCTGATATCAATACTATCAAGACGCACCTTTTAAAGAAGGCGATGCTGCTTGGGTTTACGGATAAAGTTCCTACTACTATTAGTACCAGAGATGAAAATGGCGGGGTGATCTATCCCTATAAGGTTCATAAGCCGGAATCTGCTGCTTTTAGAATGGCTTGTGAGCTTTTGAGTGGTGAGATGGAAGATTTTTTGGTTGATGATTTTCAGGAGATCGATGTCTATGACAAGGTTCCTGCTTATGCTCCGGGTACTTTGGTAAGTGATTTTAAGGACGTAAAAAATCTCCGGGCTGATCAAGTGGATGTTTCTTTGGGGGTGCGTTCTACTGTTTATCTACGTGACGATGATTATATTGATTTTCTGGAGCAGATGTATCAAAAATTGCGTTTTCAAGGTGTGCATGTGGATGATAGTGTACGTGATAATGATGGTTGGTATTATCGTTTGGCGGAATTGCAAGAAGTGCAGAAGAGAACTGGTGCGAGTTTAAAGGTCGTGATGGGGCCCGGTTTTGAAGGTGAGGATTTTAATCAGCAGGGAGTGGTACCTCTGGCTTTAGTGATGACCCGTGATCAAAGCAAAGTGGATTATATCGCAAAAAATTTGGATGAGGGATTTGAATTGTACGATTTGGATCAGTTGATTGCCAATAGAGCTTACTTAAAATCTTTGGATTCGACCGGTAAAGTTTTTAGCTCTTTGTATGGAAAAGAAGATCTTGATTTGCAGTTGGGCTAACTTTGATTGAGTAGCTTCCAGAAATATTGAAAAAGTAATCGAAAATTATTTGCAATTTCGTCATGGTTGATAGAGATGGCGAGGGGGGTGTTTTTGTCGAAGGAGAAGATATTGACCGTGTCGCCAGCTATTTTGATGTCACAACTAAAGGGAAACTCGTCTACGGGTACTGTTCTGGTTTCACGCATTTCTTTGGGGGTGCTGATGTTGATTTCGTTGGTGGCCGGGCAGATGACGCGGTTGAATATTTCTCTTTCTACTCTTTTTTTAATAAATTTTGGGAAGTAATCACCGATGAATGTTTCCATTTCTCCTTTGTCTTCGAAGCTGTCGATTGGGGATTTGAGGTCGAGGATTTTTTCGTAGAGTTTGATTACACCGTCTTTACCTTCATAAAAAGTGACTTTGGGGAGGATCACGTGGGGGTTGTAGATTTGTTTTAGTTCTTGGATCGATTCGTCCAATTGATCTTGTTTTTTTTCTAGGGCTTCTCTTTGGATATCGAGGAGGAGATGGAGTTTTTCCGGTGGTTCGGCGGTGTAGAGTTTTGTGTTGGCTTTTTGACTGATGGACATCAATTGCTTTTTGACCAATTGCTCACAGGTAAATCTAGTCGAAGACCTATTGATATCTGCTTTTTTACCGATAGTGGATGCCGGAGAGGTCCCTAGCCTGAGTGCGGTGAGATAGACTTGGGGTTCGTAGTTTTCGAGGCCTAGTTGTTCCAGTAGTTGTTTGAGATCTGTCATCTGTTAATTATAGCAAATTTTGTGAATGGTGGCAATGGTTGTTACCAGTTTTGGTTATAATTTTTTCTTTTCTGTAAGCGATTTTTGGCGATATTGTGGTTTAATGTGGTAGCTGCTATTGACAAAAAGTAGCGCTAGTGTTATAGTAGCACGCTGTTGAGTTGAATTGAACTTAACTTAGCAGATGATCCTTTAAAGACAACTGGGAAACACTTAGGCTAAAGCCAATCATTACAAGCATGAAGATGCACTCAAGATTATGAGGTACTGATTGGAAGAAATATGAGCTTAGGCGCTTGTATTTCTTTCCTCTTTCACAGCTCCCGCCTAAGGAGCGAAATCAAATATTTACTAGGTAACTCTGTCAAGTTACTGATCAGTTTTCATACCTTATCATGACGACAAGTATGGACATCCCTGGCAGGAGTCCATCACGAAACCTCCCGTAGCCAAGATGCCAGGCATTAACGCGGAGAGTGGGTCTGAAGGGAAAATCGTAGATAAACTTGATTTCATGTGAAACCTATGAAAATAGTGATTGGCTTTAACCTGAGGGGTTTCTCAGTAAAAAAAGATGAGATTACTCTTGATGGGTAGCGTTTTGGTTATAAGTGATTGTAGTCAAAATGCTGCTCATGGGGAGTAGCAAAGTCCAAAGCTGGCACACACTGTGCTATGTGGAGGACTGTCATCTTTTTTACCTTTCGTCGAATCCGCAGAACCTTGACAAGGCCCTAGAGGGGACGGTCTCTGCTACGGTCGAGGCCGAGTACGGGGAGGTTGTGGTCGAGGATGACGTGTGGATCGGCATCGGCTCGCTG
>CAYMGN010000042.1:0-634 GCA_964389995.1 uncultured Candidatus Peribacteria bacterium
CTCTAATCTTTCACTTTTTTCTCATCATGCTCTTAAAAAATTGTCTCTCTTTTAGGAAAAATCGATTGTCAAAGTCACTACGAATGTTGCCTTGATATAGCTGAGGTTCAATGACAATGGTTGGAGGGCTTTCTGTAGTGTTTTTGCTCTCTGTAAAAGAAAAATAGGCATAGAGAGCACCAGCCAGAACTAGGACAATTGTAAATGTGAGGGTGATCTTTTTCATGTTTGAATTATAGCATGTTTCAGCGTGGGCTTTGGGTTGGGATCGTTCTTCGTTTTATTTTGAACTTGCTTTTTGCTATCTGAAAATGACTTCCGGGACTTTTTTGTTGCAGTATTTTTCGGGATTTTTCATTAGGTCGCAGAATTGTTTATTTTCGGTGCTTGCGTAGTAGGCCCAATAGCATTCGTCTCTTGTGTCTCTTTCTGGTAGGCGTTCACATGCTGAAGGATCTTTGTCTCTAAAGCTATATGTCATGTAGCACTTGCCTCTTCCTTCAGACATATCCAATGTAGAGCTACGATGGAATATTTCTAAATTTGCTTTGCTGATTTCTGAGCATAAGCTAACATCCATTTTTTCAGAAGAAAGCTTGTCCACCTGGAAAGATTCCCATCAAGGGCTACTGCT
>CAYMGN010000042.1:644-6439 GCA_964389995.1 uncultured Candidatus Peribacteria bacterium
TCAGAAGAAAGCTTGTCTAAACAGCTGTCTTTGGATTCTTGTGATTGAAAAACATCACAACTAGTAAATTCTATTTCAGGATCGATCAGTTGGTACCAATAGCAAGTGTCTCCGTTTTCCATTTCTTCGCAAAAATCATACTTATTTTTCATTCTAACCAAGTATTCGAAACATACATCTCTTGCGGCTACGTCTTCGACCATATTACAAGTCTCAACAAATTGGTTTTCTGGTACACTCTGTCTAAGCAGTAATAGTCGGTCTCAAAATATTCTTCATCTATTCCACTTTTACTAGGGCGCTTTCCGGTACAGGAATTGGGATCTTCAGTGACTTGAGCGAGGTAACAAGCTTCGAGATCCATCCTATCATTTAGATCGTTACAGTTGTTAGAGTACTCAAAACACTTAAAGCGATTATGTCCTGCTGAAATTTGCAGACATTCTCTGGCATCCTTGCTTTTGGCGACCATTTCAATCATGCATTGCTCTCTTCTATGCTCATCTGGAAACTGATCACATGGAATAAATTCTTCAAAATAGCTTTCCTCGTCGACTATGAATGTCAGATCAATAGTTCTTAAACCACGTTTCACTGTTAAAGTATTTTTGCCCGGTGAGACAATCAGATCTCCAATGGAATTTTCGGGAAGCGCACTTGCCTGATTAGTTAGATAGAAGCTTCTGCCGAAAGAATCACCTCTCCATGGCCTAGCAAAAGTCATGCCTCCAGCCTGAACAATCTCTTGTCCATTAAAATAAAAAGTGATTTCCATATTTCTGTTTTCGACAGTGATTGGAAGTAGATTTATAGTAGTACCGTTAACCATAATCTTTTCACCTAATTTAAATACTCTATCGTCTGATGGATGGATTTCTGCTGAAGTCCAATAATGTAAATTAACTAAATTTGATAAAAAGGCCAAAGCCATAAAGACTACGACACCGATAAGCAAATGATATACCTTTAACCCCTTTTGATTATTTTTTTTAAAAGTTAGGTAAGGTCCGAGTACAATCAAAAATAGAGTGATCGCAAAGTAAAAAATCATTCTTACCTTTTCAAAGGTGGTGAAACCGCATTGATTGTACTCACGAGGATTCTCTCCAAAAGGGACTAAATCACCCCCACATCCCATTGGGTTAATTCCCCATGACCACAGGAGAGTAAGATAAAATCCAAGTGCGAGACCGAATAGGAACAAGACTATACCTCCAACTTTTCTTAAAATGATTGTTTTGTTTAAGCTTTATTTTTTATATTATACCAGAATTTTTTATATTATACCAGATTGTGGCAGGCGTGACAATTGTGCTTTTTTGTTTAGTAATGGGTTTGTGTTTAGATTGCGAGTGAACTTAGGGTGTCGTGGGTGGATTGGCTGTGGATCCAAAGGAATACGGACGGTGATATGCGTGTTGAACTGACCTTGGAACCAGCTGTTTGTACGGATAATCACTGTTTTTTCCTCTTGGCAGGATGTGGTGAACCGCAATCAATACTTCCTTTTCTTGATCGCGGTGCTTTATTCTGGAGTGAGAACAAAGCACCGCCATCAATTTTTTTGACATGCATTTTAATGAGCTCCTTTTGACGGTAAAGCTAGTTTCCGGCAAATGAGCTTATTTTTTTAGCATACCTAGAGCACTTGGTCAATAAGTGCTTATGTTGAACAACTCCAAAATCTCTGATAAGATTCGGGCTAAATTTAACTTATTACTGTGATTGAGTTTTTGCTTAGTTTGACCGAGAATATGGGGTATTGGGGGGTTTTTGTTTTGATGACTGTGCAGAGTTCTTTTATACCTTTTCCCTCGGAGATTGTGGTGCCGCCGGCTGCTTATTTGGCTTCTCAGGGGAAGATGGATTTGGGTTTGATCATCCTGTTTGCCGTCTGTGGAAGTATGGTGGGGGCGACCATCAACTACTATCTCGCTGCTACTTTGGGGCGTAAGGTGACCTATAAACTTGTTGATAGCAAATGGGCGAAGTTTTTGTTTCTCGATAAGGAAAATGTGGAGAAGGCTGAGGCTTATTTCTTGAAATATGGGAATTTTTCTACCTTTATCTGCCGTTTGATTCCCGGGATTAGACAATTGATTTCTCTAGTGGCCGGGTTTACTAAAATGAATTTTGGCTCTTTCTTTCTCTATACCTTTCTCGGGTCGGGGATGTGGGTGGTGGTCTTAGCGATGCTAGGGTATTTCTTTGGGGAAACGCAAGAGCTCTACCACGAACATTATCTGCAAGCGACCATTGTGGCTCTGATTTTTGTAGCTTTTATGGTGATCGCCTACATCTACTATCGTAAAAGGCTCAATCGTAAATTAGCTGGAGACTCAGAGTCCTAATACTCTCAAAACCCACGGCTCTTGGTAGTCATCTCCACAATCCTCAGGGGCGACATAACCGAGATGGCTGCATGATCCTGACTCCAGGCAGGCATCATTTCTCACTTGGACTAATTCGGCATTGATGGACTCCTGCGAGCGATCTCTCGGTCCGTAAGTGATGAGGGCACGGTCGAGGTCGCGGATTTCTCGATCGGGGAGGTCGTCAACTTCTTCGTTATTGAGGAAATAGCGGAATTGCATCTCGTCATTATCACGGTAAGTATTGCCTTCGTGGTCAGTAAAAAGTCTGTTTTCTAATTTCATACCGAGGCTCTGAAAAAAATGATGGTACACCATCCCCTCTTTGTGGACGTGGATGGTGTCGCCATTGTTATTGTGGAGATGGAGCCAATCCTCGAGCTGATCGCCGACAATTTCTTCGCCGTGGGCGTAAGCTGTTTTGAAAAAGCTGGATGGCTGATCTGTTTGGACGATACACGGTTTGATACTCATGAATTCTGAACGATTGAAATCGAAGCGCTCTCCATCGAGAAAAAGGGCGAAGTTGGCATGCTCGTGAAAGGCGGGCTCAGGTTGAAGCGCAAGGATGATGCGGGTAGTGATGATGAAGCTAGCAATACCAATTAAAAAGGCTATTACCAGAGCGACAATTAATTTTGGGGCTTTTTTCATAATTTTTGGGCTAATTTCTGTCCCAAAGATAACATAAAAAGGCCTCTATCAATAGATCAGGATTTCGAACTCAATTTATTTGCGCTTTTTGCGTACCAGTAAGGAATCCACCGTCTTTTTACTGGCGTTTTCGATCTCGATTTCTAGCTTATCGACAATTACTTTTTCGCCGATCTTGGGGAAGCGTTTGAATTGTTCGAGAACTAAGAGATTGAGGGTTTCGTTTTTTGGGGCTTCGACTTCGATTTTAAGTTCTTCTTCGAGGCTGCTGATGGTGACTTCTCCTTTGACGGACCAGAGGTTTTTGTCTTTCTTGATGATGTTTTCTTCTTTTTTGCCGTTTTTGTCGCTGTTTTTACCGTTTTTTCTTTCCTCGGTGGTGATAGTCGCTTCTTTAAGGAGGTCTTCTAAGGTAACAAGACCTTCGGTTTGGCCGTTTTCGTTTACGACTATCGCAATTCTTGTACGCTGACTGTTTAGCTCCTTGAATAGTTCGGTGAGGGAAATAGTCTTGGGAACAATCACCGTCGGTTGGAGGCGGAGGTTTTTGAGGGGGAATTTTTTGCGTTTGTCGTTGAGGGCGGGGATGATTTTTTTCATGCTGACGAAGCCCTTGATATCGTTGAGATCTTCACCATAAACCGGGTAATGATAATGATGGCTTTTGACTATTTCTTTCATGAGATCGTCTTTTTTGATGTCCCGCTGAAAAGCAATAACGTCCTTGGCGTAAGTCATGATTTTGGCGACGCTGGTGATGTTGAAATTTAGGATTCTTTTTACCAATGCGCCTTCTCCTTTTTCTAAAGCGCCGTCTTCCGTGCCCATTTCTACTACGGCTTCGATTTCTTCAGTGCTTACTTCGGTACCGTTTTTGTTGTCCTTGATTTTGAGGAGTTTTTGGAAGGAATTGATGAGAAATTCGATTACGAGGACTATGGGCTTGACGATAATGAAGAAAATCCAGAGTGGGTAGGCGATAATGCGAGCGAAGAATTCTGAAAATTTGAGGGCGAGGGATTTTGGGACTAAGGAACCGAAGAAAATAAGAATAATAGTGTAGACTGTTGTGACCCAGGTGATATTGCCTTCGCCAAAGATACGGATCGCCCAGAAGGTGGCTACAACTGTGGCGATAACATTGATGGTCTGGATGCTGACGAGGATGGCAATCAGTAGGCTTTGAGGTTTTTCTTTTAGTTTGAGTATCGGTTTGCTGGCGAATTTTTTGTCTTTTTCGAGGCTGCGGAGCTTGGCTTCGGTGAGGGCGGTAAATGAAGTTTCCGTCGCAGAAAAAAGTCCGGATATGATGATCAGAAAAATGAGTGTGAGTAAGCCAGCGTCCATAAATTAAGCCAGTGTTTTAAAATATCACTAAATTATAGCAGATTTTTGCCTGGGGAGCAACGCCGGAAGTTTATTCGAATTCTTTGAGGAGTTTGCTGATATTGTAGTGTTTGACCTCGTCGACGGGCTTGGTGGTGATGCCTTTGCGGTTGGGGAGGACTTCCATGAAGCTGGGCTTTTTGGGGTCGTGGTAGATGAGGCCGAGGTAGATTTCTTTTTCGATGTCGAGGGCGAGTTTTTGGGCGGCCCAGAGGTCGGTAGGGTCGTAGTCTTTGAGGTCATCGACGAAGCGGATGCGGTCCCAGAACCATTTTTGTGGGGTTTCTTTGTTGTAAGTGGGGCAGGCTTGGAGGATTTCGACGAAGGCGAAGCCGTCGTGGTTGATCGCTTCTTGAAAGGTCTTGGTCATGTGCTGAGCGTCTCCGGAAAAGGTACGGGCGACGAAGCTGGGTCTGAGGCTGAGGACGAGCTCTAAGGGGTTGAGAGGGTCGAGGTAGACTCCGTCAGGGGCAGAGTTATACGAGCGGCCTTTGCGGGTGGTGGCGGAGGGTTGGCCGGTGGTGAGGGCGTAGAGGCTGTTATTGTGATTGAGAAAGACCATGTCGTAATTATTGCGGACGGCGTGGATGAGGTGATTGACTCCTTCGCTGAAGGTAGCGCCGTCTCCGGCGGAAGCGATGACGGTGAGGTCGGGGTTGGCGAGGGCACAGCCGGATGCTAGAGGGATCACACGGCCATGGAGACCGTGAAAAGTATATCCACCCATCTTATCAGAGCCATTACCGTTACAACCGACGTCAAAGCACATGACGACATCCTGGATTCCGAGCTTTTCGAGGGTGAGGGCTCTTTTGAGGGAGTTTTGGATTTTGTAGTTGCCGCAACCGCCACACCAGGTGAGTTTTTCATCGCTTTCGTTGAACTGTTCGTAGCGTTCGATATCTTTTGTAAGTTTGCCGAGGGCTTTGTCCTGATTGTAGAGAGAAGTTGGCATATGCTTAGTTTAGCTGTGTTGATTGAGATACTCCATCACTTCGTCAAAGAAGAAACTACGGCCGTCGTATTTGAGTAGTCGGCCGGCGAATTTTTCGTGAGTGTGAGCTTCGACGATATCACCCAGTTGTCCGCGATAGTTGCCTTCGATAAGGTGGACGTTTTTGTTTTCTTGGAAGAATTTTTGGGCTTTTTTGGCGCGGAAAGGCCAGAGGTATTCGTAGTGGAGATAGTTGACCGTTTTACCTTCTTTTTTGGCGGCAGCGATTATGTCGAGGATGACGTTTTTGCTGCTGCCCCAGCCGATAAATGAGAGATCTGCTCCTTTGCTGGGGCCGTATATTTTGGGAGCGGGGAGGGATTTTTTTAATAAATCTTCTTTGCGCATGCGTTTATCGACCATTTCGATGACTTCGGGGCCGTGTTCGG
>CAYMGN010000042.1:6449-11234 GCA_964389995.1 uncultured Candidatus Peribacteria bacterium
CGGTGAGGACACCGCTTTCCCAGTGTTCGTCGGCGTTGGCGTAGTAGTAGGCGGGTGAAGTGCCGGGTAGCCAACGTTTAGAAATGCCGGTTTTGGTGATGGAGAAGCGGTCTGAAGGTTTTAGTTTTGATAAATCGGCTTTCTTGGTGACCAGTCCCCTCTTGATAGGGATTTTTTTGTGCTGGAAATGGTCGACGGTCATTTGGGCTTCGGCGACGTTTTTTTCGGTGAGGAGGATGACCGGGATTTGGAATTCTTCGGCGATGTTGAGGGCGTGTTGAGTGAGCTCGTAGGCAGAGTCGGGGTCACTGCAGGCGAGGACGGCACGGGGAAATTCGCCGTGGGCGGCGTGGATGGCGAGGTTGAGGTCGCCTTGGGCAGTCCAGGTCGGTAAGCCGGTGGCTGGGCCGGGACGTTGAGCAATGACAATCACCAAGGGAGTTTCGGTAATTGCGGCAGCGGACACGGTCTCAGTCATGAGGTCAAATCCCCCACCGGAAGTGGCTACCAGACTACGAGAACCGGTGTACATCGAGCCCATGGCCATTTGAGCGGCCGTGATTTCGTCTTCGGCTTGTTTTACGACGATGCCGGTTTCGTGGTAGGTCTGGGCGATGTAGCCGAGGATACTGCTGGATGGGCTCATGGGATAGGCGTAGTACGTGCGTACTCCGGCTTGGATGGCGCCGAGGGCGATAGAGGTGTTGCCGTCGATGACGATTTTTTTGGGGACGGAACTGGGGTTTGGGATTTTGAGAGAAGGGATTTCTTTGATTTCTGCCGCTTCGTAGCCGGACCGGAGGCATTTGAGGTCGATTTTGAGGAGTTTGGGTTTGGAAGCGAAGCGATCGGTGACTTCTTCTTCTAAATTATGGAAATCGAAATTAAGGACGCGCCAGAGTAAGCCGATGAGGACCATATTGGTCATGAGGTTGTTGCCGCCGTGACCGAAGGCGATTTGGCGGGCGTGGAGGTAGAGGAGTTGGAGATTTCTAGCTTTTACTTCTTTCTTTAAAAAGCCCATGAGATGATGGCGTTCGTGGCCGAGGATGAGGATGCCGTTGTCTTTGAGGGTGTTGAGATAGTATTTGAGGCCCGGTTCGTCGAGGGCGATGAGGATGTCGGTTTGAGAGTGGAGAGAGTGGATGGGCTTGGTACTAAAGTCGATTTGATAGCTGGAATGCCCGCCTTTGATCAGGGAGGGGTACTCGCGGTCGGCGTAAATTTGATAGCCCTTTTTTTTGAGAGATTTGATGATGATATCTCCGGTGCTGAGCAGGCCCATGCCACTTTCGCCGACGATTTTGATAGAGGTTCTTTGCATTTAAGTGAGGGTTTTAGCGAGTTTTTTGGCCCAGTCTGCGACTTTTGTTTCTAATTGGGGGAGGACGGCGCGGTTGATGTGGAGAGAATCAATTACCAGTGTGCCATCCATGGTTGCGACTGTTTCGTCGAGGATGTGGGCGGCTTCGATGTTGTAGAGGCGGTCGTATTTGTCGTCGCCGAGTCCGATGACAGCAAATTTTTGTCCGGGAGTCTTGAGCTTGAGGAGGTACTGATGGACCGGTTCTATCTCTTCCTGCAAAATTCCGTGACCGTAAGTGGGAGAGGCGAAGATGGTGAGATCGGATTGCTTAATTTCTTTTTCCAAATTATCAAAATCGACAAGATCTCCACGGATGACTGTGACTTGATGATTTTTCTTTCTTAAAATTTCGGCGACTTTGTCCACTACCAGTTCGGTGTTACCGCTGGTGCTGCCGAAGATGATGTTGATCTTAGCCATGAGGGATAGTTTGAACGAGTCAATGTTAACAGGGAATGAGTGTGGGTTCAATAGCAAGGGGTATTTGTTGACAAAAATGACTGAGATGTGAAAACTAGAGGCGATATTTTTTAAGAAATTTTTTATGTCTAAGGGGGAAAAACCAGGTGATAATGGAGAACGATATGATGATAACGTGGAGGTTGGTAGAGATACGGCTAATTTTATGTTATCGCCGGAGGTAAGGGCTGCCTTGATGGGATTGTCAGATGGCTCCAGTGAAGTGCAAAGAGTGGCAGACGCTAATCCGGCTAAGGTAATGGGAACGCGAAGAAAAGTGAGCGGTGCAGCTGCGGCTGTGACGAGTGGTGAGTCTCGGATTAGTGGTGAGAAACCAAGAGTGAGTAAGCAACCACGAAGGAAGGCGAGGCATTCTACTGAGGTTGACGTAGGTTATGGGCAAGTTCAAAGAGTAAGAAAGGCTCCCGGTAGTACGGGGACTTTGATGGATACTGAGACGGGTCAACGAACTACTAGTGGCTCGACTCTGTCGGTTGGTGATAACCCTTTCTTTGAAGGAAGATTAGAGACTGAGCCAACTACTGCCGGAAGGGTGAGAAGGCCCCCAGGTAGTACCGGTACTTTGATGGATACCGCAGCTGACAACCCGCGAGGAATGAGCCCGACTGAAATGATCAAAAGTGGAGCACCTCTATCTCTACAACAAAATCCTTATGTATCAGCGAGGCGAACAATGATCGATGATCCTGATGGAAATCCTTTTTTCAAAGGCCAAGACTCTTTTGAAGATGGAGTCGACGTGATGTGGGGTGGAGAGAATACTAAAGGACCTGAGCGCTCGCTTGCCGGGTTGGAGCCGGTCTCACGAAGACCGTTGAATGGTCCGAGTAAAGCTGGACAAACCGTATTTGGTTTGGAATCGGTTGCGAAAGATTTACCTGTACAGGTGCGGCAAAATCCGACTTTGATGGAGAGATTTAAAAGCGGGATGAAGAATGTTTGGGAGACTTTGAGAAATTTCTTGAAGCGAAAGAAGAGATAGTTGATTTTTTGTGGAAAACTGTTTAAAATGATGTCCTTTGTTTCAGCTTGCTGATGCGGGTTGGGGTGGGGACGTTCTTTGAGTCTTGGAGAAAAACAAAGGTAGAAAAACCCAAAAACACCAAGGAGGTGTGGCATGTTCGAGGAAAAACAAGGTCTGATCTCTAACTTTATCATGGCAATCCTGGTCGCCTTTACAAATTCCTATCTGCATTTGATTGTGGTGAAGATTGGACTGGCGGCATTTGCGCTTTGGAGCGCACTGGGGATCTTTGGCTGTGATGATCGCAGCGGCGGGGAAGGATTTGGCGATGCCGGTCTGGAAGTGCCAGCTGTAGACATTGCAGATCAAGGAGAGGGCGATGCTGATAGAGATATTTCCTGTTCCGGAAAGAGATGCTGTGGACTTCAGAGATGTCGAGGACTTCTCCGTTGATGATCTCGAGAATCAGGACGTCGAGGATTTGGTTTTTGATGTTTCTTTTGACATTAGCGATGATGCTCTTGATCTTCAGGATCTTGATCTTGCTGATGTCGAGGAAAGTGACCAAGATTGATAGGGTGGATTTAATCCCTCCGGCTAATCGGTCGAAGTTGGTTGTTACGGCTGACTATCAAGTAACTACAAGTGTGGTTAGTGATGCAGTGAATGTAAAGCTCTGGGAAATTACCTTTGCCAACAAAATTGTTGCTGGTAGTGGTGAGACCTTGGGGCTTGAAGGTTTGGATCTGAAGATATGGGGAGTATGTGATCCTGAAAAAATTGCCAAGCTAAAAGTAGAATTAGCTGGGAGTATTCTGGCTGAAGCTACCCTTGAAACCCCGAGTAATTACTTCAGGCTAGACTTTGTTCAGAGCCTCATGATAGGCGCTGGATCTGAAGTTACCCTAGAAATCCTAGGTGACTTCAACGTTGCAATCGCTTCTGATGCTTGCTCAATTGTACTTGAAAAAGATGGAGTGCTGATTTCTCATGCTGAGAGTATAGTAGAAGGTGAATTTCAGCTGGAAGCCTTTTTTGGGCTATCAACGCTTACACAAGGGCTCATTTCCGTCATACAGACGGAAACAACAATCCAGCCAGTGCAGCTAGGACAAACCTTTCGGCTGCCAGATATTTTGATTGAGAATACCGCTAGTACCAGTGGGGCCATGACGAGTATCACCTTCCAAAATACTGGTACGGCTGATTGGCTAGCTGTGGATATGGTCCAGGTCTATTTCGATGGACAAGGGCCATATCCATGCGCGATTGGACTTATCGGTTCACAGTTGAGGCTTATCCTCGATAGTGAGCGGGCCGTTGATGAAGGGGACTCGCTCAATGTTGAGTTAGAGTTTACCCTGAGCGATAATCCGGCCTACTCCGGTGCAACGCTGGTAATCGGACTGGAAGATGTCCGAGTATTCAGCGATGTATACCTATTCTACTTTGGGGTCATCAATGAGTTTGGGCCCCTCACGTTGTTCTTCTAGGACTAAAAAAGTCCCCTCCTCCCTTACTAGAAGGGCAGGAGGGGTAAATATTCAATTCGATGAATTTTTAGAGATGGGCCTATCCAGTGGCTTGTTCTTTTTTCTTACTATCTTTTTTTGCGCACATCATCACGGAAATAGTACCACCAAGGGTCAAGAGTGATCCAGCGGCAACGATCCAAAAGCCATAAGCAAAGCTAGAAAGACCTCCAGCTGCGGCATTGGCGTCTGAAAGGCTCATGTAGTCTACGCCGACGATTAAGAGTGAAAGGACGGCAAAAACTACGGGTATCCAGGCTTTACCTTTATGGGTAAGCAAAAGTACGAGGACGATGACACCAAAAACGATTTGGAACCAACCATCTCCGTCAATACCGAGGACGCTTTCTTTGAAATCAGCGATTTCAACTGTGGCCCATGGTAAAAAGCTACCTACTACTAGGAGCAGGGCGCCAACTACACCGAGAATACGCCCAGTGGAC
>CAYMGN010000043.1:0-4128 GCA_964389995.1 uncultured Candidatus Peribacteria bacterium
TTTTCTTCATTAATATTTTTTGGAATGGTACAGTGCAGGTATTAGAGAGTTTTGGAGTTAAACATCAGTATGTTACTGATCTATTAAATATGGCCTATCATAGTCGTAACTATTAGATTAGCGATGTTGGTACCAACTGTTGAGAGCATTAACAACCCAGTCCGGTGGGATGTCGAGGCTTTTTTGATAGAAATCGAGCCAGCCTGATTCCTTGGAGTAGACCGTGATGTCGGCGCCAGCGGCTGTGAGTGTGCGCCAGGATTGCCAGCTGACGTCGAAGTCGATGTTTCCGCCGTCAAGGGCGAAGGGGTGATCGCTGGCGCCTTCCACTCCGGCTTGGTCATACCACTCGGCTGTATTGTTGACTAGATTAGCGATGGCGACCGCTTGATGGAGGTTATCGTAGGCCTTGTCTAAGCCTTGGAGCTCCCAGAGGCCACTGGAGTTATTTGATTGTTGGTAAGGACTTGATTCCGGGTGGCGTTTGAGAGTGATGCTATGATTGCTACCGGTTCGGTTGATTTTTACGGTGTGGGGGTCAATAATTTCGTACTCGAGATTTTTCCAGACTTGGTCGTAGCGGAGATTGTCGATGACGTTTGAGAGGTAGTCTGGAGTGAGGTCTTGATACGACGGTTCGTCTTTGGCGGAGAGATAGATGATACTTTTGGCCGTAGATTCTACTTCTTTGGTAGAGTCTAAATAAAATTCTTCTTCCAGCCGGTCGGAACTAACTTGCCTAAGCGCATCGACAGTAGCGGGGACGAGTTTTATCCCCATGCCACCAAGGGAGATGGCGGTGGCGTATTCGTCTACTATTTCAGCGATACTGCGAGATCCTGATGCTACTCTAGATGCTCCAGCCGCTCCCTTTGTAAGTTTTAATGCGGTAGACAGCGACTTGAGCATAGTGAGGTCGCCGATAGTTCCGAGAGTCCCCCATCCGGCATCTTTCATCCCTTCCCAAAGTTCGCCACGGTAGACGGCTTTAAAAGCGTTTTCATAATCTTTATAGGTGGAATAAATGGGTAAGACCCCAGACCCTAAGTCAGCTATTTTTCCTTTGTTTTCGCTTGATTTCCAGTATTGGCTACGCTCACTCAGTTGTTTTGCCCGGTCGAGGATCTGATAGGCCATCACTTTAAATTGATCGGCATTTGCGTATTTGAGATACGGTTGCTGCTTTTCTTTATTGTATCGTACGTAGAGAAAATGATTGACGATGATGGGTAATTCTTGAAAATCTCGATGACTCTCAAAAGTTTCTTTGATCAGGTCTTTCTCTATCATCAAAGAGCGTGTGAGGTCTTGGATCACTCTCTGATGGGTCTGAGCTGTACGATCGACTATTGCTTTGAGTTGATCTTCGCTGAGATTTTGGATGTTGTTTTTGTTTTCTGGATCGAGGAGACTATAGAAATCAGCGTAGTTGTCGTTATAGTTTTTAAGATTTTCTTCAAGAACCTTGTATTTTTCGATTAGTTCAGGGCTTACTTTAGTTTTTTTTTTAGCCTCTTCGCTTTGATATTCGAGTTTTGAGCTGTCGAGTTTTTTCTGTTCCGTATCGCCTACAAATAAGAGTACGGCGCTGAGCACAATGGCGGCAGTACCACCCACTTTCAAAACTTTAGGTCCGTGAAGTTTTACTCGATCTACTAAGGCCATCTTTTTGGTGGGGACATCACCGAAAAATTCGATTCCTGCGGCATGAGCAACCCGAGTGTCTACTTCAAGATTTTTTTCTTTGAGATCGACGCCGGCTTCGTGCAGCTTTTGTCTGAGATAGATGCCTTTGCGGAGTTCAGCGGCGATATCAAATTGATATTTATCGACTATTTTTCTGCGGGCGATTCGATAGCGGGGGTCAGCTATTTGCCATTTATGTTTAATTTTTTCTCTTTCCAGACGATCTAATGCCGCTTTACGTTCTGTCATCAGCTCGAGGGCACGGCCGTCTAGTTCGTTAATTTTTTTTAATTTTTCTGCTTGGTCTAGAGTTTCGAGTTCCGCTTTTTCGGCTTCGGTGAGATTGTGTGCTGCCAGAGTTAGTTTAGTTTCGTGGGCTAGCCTGGGGGCGGTTTCCGGATCTGCAAGTTCGGTAATTCGTTGTCTGATTCTCACCTGTAATTCACCAAAATTGATGCTACCGCGACCATTGAGGAGATCGGTGGAGTTTGCCGCCATCAGCTCTTTAATTCCTTGATTGCGCAGAGGCGCGGCGAGGGCAGCGCTTTTTCCGGAGGCTTTGCTGAAGTAGCTGGCCGCTTTTTCGAGGTGGGTGACGTGTTTGATATTTTTTAGTCTCTGATGGTCGTTTTTAATCTCTGTTTGCATTCTGTCAGCCACGTCTTCAATCCCCTCTATGCTGCTAAGATGCTCGACGCCGTAAAATTTAGCAGCATCGGCTTGGTAGTATCCCTTGAGTTTAGAATCAATGTCATCAAAAAGCTTTTTTGGATCGTCGGCGAGATCGAGGTAGAGTTTTTCTTGAAGTGAACTGAGAGCAGCACGATGTTGGGAAATTTTTTCTCGCAGATTACCAATTTGTTTATACTTATCGCCAAAAAAGGGCATGGTATCCAAGGCGCGAGCCTTCTTGTATTGCAAGTTGTTGGTGATTTCAAAAAAACGGTTGCTGATATACTCTCGTGGTAGCTGAAAGAGTTTGCCAAAATCCCTTTCTGCCAAGGCGGTACGCGCTTGACCGTGCCTAACAAAGCGATAGATGTTTTTGGCTAGCTTGGTCGAATCAGGTATTGCTGTGATCGGATAGTTAATACCTCGCCAGAGTACTTTTTTTTTGTCTGTAGGATTAAATACGTTTCTCGCAAGAGTGAAGGCTACTACTGGCAAGAAACCGTTGGTGCTTTCGTAAATTATTTCAGTTGCAGTAAAATCTTCGTCAAAAATAAGCTTCAAAAGATTGATACCCAGATTCCATGGTCCTAAATAATAAGTCTCGGCTCCCTCTAGTAAAAGCTGGCTGTTAACTACCACTAAAGCATAGCCACCAGCTTTTAACTTGTCCATGATGTCATCTTTGGCTTCCTGAGCATCCTTGTACTCAGAGAGGATGCTACCACCATAGTTCCTCATCTGCTCCCAGGGATTGCGTAGAGTTGCAGTGACCAGATCTGCTCCGAGGGAGTAATTGGGTAGAAAGGTAGCGGCGACTTCTTTCTGTATTTCCTTATCAATATTAGGGTTCACTACTAAGTTTCCGGACTCTAGCTCTAAACCGCTGTGGTCAGAAATCAAATAAGTCACTTTACGATCGGAACTGTCTATTGAGATATTGGAGAATTTTTTTACTTCTGCCTCCAATTCTTCCAAGGCTTTAGGGCTTAGGCCTACCGTTTTGACCTTTTTGATTGTTTCATCGATTTTCGATTTAAGTTCATTGTAGTCTCCGTCTAGGAGGTCGCTGTGTTCGGAAATGGCTCTTTTAAAAGCGGCGAGACCGTCGATATTTTTACGTTCCAACTGCTCTAGCTCATCGTACTTTAAGCCCTCAGCCGCGGCGGTGAGTGCTATTTGTTCTAAATCTTGTTCTTTAAGGTATTGGCTGAGACTGTCGGTATTGCCCAATAATTCTGAGGCTAGCTTGAGGTCTTCATCCGGTATGTTAATATTTTGCTTTTCCAACCAATCTTGAGTGCTACCTAGATTGAGAATGCGATAGTAGTACTCCGGTCTCTTAGAGACATCTCTTGGTACTAATTTTAAATCTTCAGGAAGGTTTAGGTTCTTGGTGTCACTGATGATAGCTGTACTGACAAGAAGGGATTTTAGGGGGTGGTCGCCCATGATTTTAGAGACGTCGAGGAGTTTTTCCGGAGACATGGCGGCACCTGTCGTTAAGAGTCCAATCCCGCCATTCATTGCGCCCCAGATGCCGATTACTTCTTTATTTTGCTCTAAGGCGTTGAGCATTTTACCGGTGCGATTACTGATTTTTTCGATACTTTCTCCAATTGCTTGCTCTACCGGCATCATGTCAGGAGGAATTTCTGATTGTTTTTCTTTGGTTTCAACTCCCTCATGGTCATCATCGATACTTGCGGCTTTTTTTTCTTTGCTGGCAATGCTGGCTTTGACTTGTGCTAATCCTTGATCGGTTTTTTCTTC
>CAYMGN010000043.1:4138-9661 GCA_964389995.1 uncultured Candidatus Peribacteria bacterium
AATTTTGGCATGCCAGCTAGTCCGAGTGCAGCAGCGATTTGTTCGAGATCAAGTCCGGTCATTTCCAGGGTGCCGTCTTTGATTTTTTCAATGAGATAATCAAGGACGCCTTCTGAACCGTGCATAGTCCAGATCCTTTCAATTTCATCGATGCTGAGGCGGCCGTGGGAGTATTCGTATAGTAGGGGCACTGCAGTGATCAATGCTGCTCCAGCAGTTCCGATGCCACCGATCTTTAAAATCTTAGAAACGGTGTTGCCACTGAGGATGTTTAGCTTGCCAAGAGCTTTGTCGGCTATTTTACCAATGGCTCCACTGGCTTTATCAAAGGCTTTTCCTAAGAGAGCAACGGTACCTACGAGTGAGGTCACGCCGACACCTACTGCTATTGCTTTTTCAAAGGCATTGGCGCTTTGCATTCCGGTCATGATGCTGTCGATCCCGCTTTTTGCATCTGCTTTTACTTCTTCGATCGCGTCGGTAACGTCTTTAAAGGACTTCATCGAGTCCATTACTTCAGCTGCAAAGGCTGCTTTTTCGCCTCCTTCTTTGAGTGCGTCGAGGCCTTTGTCTTTTAAGCCGGAAATTTGATCGAATAGACTCCCGGATCCAGGATCTGTTGGGTTTGGGTCAGCCATTATTTATCGTTTAAATTTTCTAGTTCTAAATTAAATTTCACCACCTCCTGATTGATTTCGGAATGGGCGTTTAGTTTGATTTTTTTAGTTTCTTTGGCGTTTTCTTTGAGGACGGCTATTAATTCTTCAAATTGTTGATCATTTAGTTTAGTAATCAATCGGACTATCGCCTCACGGTCTTTTATAGAAAGTGAAGTTTTTTGGAGAAGTTGGGCAAATTCTTGAGGGGATATTTGCATTATTTTTTGCGTTGAAGGGGTAAGAAAGAAGAATACAGTTTTAATAATTCTTTAGCACGTTTTTCCTTGAAAATTTCTAGGAGAACTGCCTCTGCTTCTTTGCTTTCGATAAGATTTTCCTTTTTTAAGAGTAGCATGAGGAGTTCTTGAGCGGATTGTGTACGTTTGATTGCATTCATCTTGTTATTAGTATAGCAAATTTTTCTATTTGTAACTAAAATTGGCCTTGATTTTTTAATATGGGACTGTATAATGCAATTACTGTCATTTAGTTGGCAGTCTGAATTTCTGTCGAAAGGAGGGCTCAGTGGCTTGGCATCTAGGGCGACTTTGTACCACATTTCTTACAGACCTCTTTCCCAAGCGGAAAGGGGTTTTCAGCTGTCTAGAGCTTCTCATTTTACTTCAGACTGCGACAAATTTTTTAAACACGACCCGATAAGGTCGCTTGTTAAAAAATTGTCTTGCTTCAGCAAAATGAGAAGCTCTAGACGTTCATATGTAGACCTTGGTGGTTTTATAATCTTTTTTATCAAAAATTAACAAGTACGCTTATTGCAAAAATCTCTTGCTTCGGCCCACTCAGAGTCTATAAATGACTATGGGGTTTCATAATGGCTTGAATGTTTCTTTTTGACTTTTTTAGACACGACCCGATGAGGTCGATTATCAAAGAGTTGTTTTGCTTCAGCAAAGAGAGAAGTTCTAGACGTTCATATGTGAACTTTGGTGGTTCGGCTCTCTCATGTTCTCTAAATAAATTTTTCGGTTTATAAATACGGCGCCACAAAAATATTGGTTTCGAGATTTACTCTTTTTACCGCCTCCCTCCGCGAGTTTCAAGCAAAGCGAGAAACGAGCCCTCTCTTCTAAAGACTGACCTTTTGCAAAAACTCCAGCTCCATCGAGTTTCAAGCAAAGCGAGAAACGAGAAACAGGCCCACCCCTAAAGATTAACCTTTAGATCCAAAGTTCCAGAAAGCGAGAAAGGGGCAAGATTGCGGCGAAGCAAGAGATTTTTTTAATAAGCGTACTCACCGATACGTGTTTAAAAAAATACTCGCAGTCTGAGCTGCAAGCTTGCCCCTTTCTCGCTTTCTGGGGTGAGTGAAGGGATTCGAACCCTCGACCCCCGGAACCACAACCCGGTGCTCTAACCAACTGAGCTACACCCACCATGTAATGTTTTTTGCTCAACAATTGTAGCAAAAATCGTGGGGGCTGCAAGAGAAAACGTTTTTTTGAATTTTATTAGAATTTAGATTTCGAGGATGGCGATTTCCGGGCGGGTGAGAAATCTGATTCTCGGCGCCCAATTGCCCTCGAGGCCGATGCCGCGATTGACATACATCTTCACCCCTTCTTTTTCAAACCATCCTCTGGCAATATCTCCGCCATATGGGGTTGCAGAGGTAACCGGGCCAATTATCGGTAGTGCCACCTGTCCGCCGTGCGTGTGTCCAACAAGGATGAGCTCAGGATTTTTTACGATAATCTCTGGCGCAAAAAAGATCTCCGGGCCGTGGTAAAGAAGGATTTTTGGTAAAGTTGGATCGACATCGGCCCAAGATTTTGCTAGATCGGGATTGTCTCTGCTGAGGCCAATTAATGTGAATTTGCCATTTTCTGTTCCTATTTCTACTGATTGATTTTCTAGCCAAGTGGCTTCCAGTCCTTCAAATAGGGCGAAGTGACTTTCTGGCAAATTACTATCTGAGGAAACTCCGTAGACTCCGTATTTAGCTTCTAAATTTTTTAAGACATATCTTGCGGACCGAAAGGCTCGTGGATGCGATTGTTCTCCCCCATTGAAGTAATCGCCGGTAATCAAAATAAGGTCGGGCCGGAGCGCGTTTACTTTTTCTACTAAGTTTTTTTCCTTTTTTCCGAGATAGTCGGTTTGGATGTCGGTGATGTGGACAACCTTTAATCTAAGTGGTTCTTGGGAAATTGAGACTTCATGGCTAGTAATTTCAAAGTGGAAAGGTTCGATGAAGAAGGCGTAAAAGCTGACAATTAAAGTGAGAAGACTAAAAATTATTCCGAAACTGTGTAGAGCTGACGGTAGTTTTTGGTATTTAGGGTTTTTGAAGGCATGAATAAGCAAAAAGGCCGGCAGAAAAACCTGATTTCCATAAAAAATAAGACTTATGAGCCAGAAAAGGGAAAAGTATCCTAAAATTTTACCAATCAATAGCAATAGAGCTGTACCAATAACTAAGTAGATAACATTGGCATATAGATAGAGAAAAAAGCTGGAATATCGACTATTTTTTCTAGTCATTTTTACAGCCATCCACCAAGCGAGGAGGCTCACACTCAGTGTAAAAAGCAGGCCGATTACCAGAGACCAAGAGTAAGCCGATAATCCAAATGCAAACTCCCCTACTGATTCTGGCGTAAGATGGCCGCTAAATTTTCTTGCTACTTGTTCAAATACTTCCATATTTAGTTCATTATTTGAGCACCGATTATAACAGATCGACAAGAGTTTTGGTATTTTGCTAAGATGGAGATATGGAAAATAAATTTTTGATCAATCTCAGTATTAAATTTGGTTTGAGCTCCGATCAGCTCTCGAAGATCGTGGACGTGGCCTATCAGGTAGGCGCTACCGACATGAATTCGCGTGAGTTTAAGAGGATCTGCAACTATGTCTGCAAGATGAAGCTGGTGGAAGCACCTGCTGAAGAATTAATTGAAGAGCTAAAACGTAAGGGGCTGGCTTTAATTTAGCATCTTGCGGTTGTCTAGATTTTCGGCGGTTTTATTGAGGATGCCGGTGAGTGTAAAGCGGCAAAAGCTTTGGAGTTTTTCTGGAGGTTCCGGCTGGTCTTTGCCGGCAAGGTAGCTACCCAAGACGTGGGCCATGAGATTGACCAATACGGGCTTGATTTTCTTTTCTTCTTCTTCGATGAAGTAGGCAAATTTTAGGAGTTTTTGTGGGTAGCCCTCGGCATTTTCTAGCAATGCCTTGAGCCATTGATCGAGTTCAATTTTGATCTTTAGTGGTAGCGATTGATCTTCACGGAAAAAAACTAGAGCTTGCTCATTTTGTTCTATGGCACCAGGGCCTAGGAGAAAGCGACCTAACTCTTGCTGGATCTCCTCGTTACCGAGGAGGACGATGGCGAGAATAAAGACGGCAGGAATGTTTTCCGCTAGGCAAAGACTGATCAAATGGACTAGATCCTTTTTGTGGCTATGTTGGATAAATTTGAGGAGGAGTTTTTGGAGTTCGTCTTCTTTCTTTTTCTGTTTGCCTTCTTCTTTACGAATAGCCGCGATCTGTGCGGCCGCGGCTTTCATGCGTTCTCTCAATTGTTCTAAAGAGGCGGCCGACATCCCTTCTTGAGCGTCGAAGCCGCCAAATACTTCTAGAGACATTTAAACTATTTGCTAGCTACAGGTTGTACGTTGACAAAGCTTTTTTCGTATTTGCGTCCATCAAACTTTGTAACGGTTTTGGTCTCGAACTGCACTTCGCCATCTACCTTGGAGTAGATAGTGTGATCGCGGCCGATGTCTGTGTTTTCACCTGCTCGATATTTTGTACCACGTTGGCGGATAATAATCCCACCAGCTGGAACAAATTGGCCGCCAAATACTTTGACGCCGAGACGCTTACCTGCTGTCTTACGGGTATTATTCGTGGATCCCGCTGCTTTCTTATGTGACATAGGTTGATTTGATTATTTGCCTGCTAATTCTACGATGAATAGTTGTGGAATGCAAGACTTTGTTTTTGAGGTGATTTATGTTATAATTTAGGGATATGTCGAAAAACAAAAAACAAAAATTTGGAGCAGCTTTAGGAGGGCTACTATTACTGCTTAATCTCAATATTGGCGTAATTGCTGAGGATTTTGAGGAGGGTGATGATTTGGGGCTTTTGGTAGAAGAAAATATGAAAGAAACAGCGCCCGCGAGCGAACAAGATTTACCTGAGGATTTTGAGAATACTGAAGACTTAGAAGCGCATTCGGAGGTAGAAGACTTTGAAAGTACTGCTAGTAATGAGGACAAGGCGATTGAAAACCAAGAATTTCTTAATCGTCTAAAAAATGAATTGCAGATCAGTAAACTGGACTATCAACAAGTACTTAAGAACGTAGCGGATACTTATGGACGGCTGGAAATCGTGCATGAAGAAAGGACAACGCTCACGGAACAGATCGAAAACATCGAGATTTTGATCGAGAATACACAGGCGCGCTTGATCAATGTTATTCGTGAAATTTTAGAAACGGAGAATAATATGGCGCTTATCGAAGAACAAATCGCCGAGAAGGAAGTAGTTTTTGATTATCAAAAAGAGCTACTACGTGATTATCTCCGGGTGATTTATATGGAGGAAAATACTTATGATCCTTACAACTTGTTGCTTGCTGACGGCACAGTGGGGTCTTATCTCCAAGACCTGCAATATCTCGACATGCTCAATGTCACTGGTCAGCGTTTGCTTGAACGTTTGGATCAGTTATCAGTTGAATTAGAGTTAGAAAAAGATTCCCTGACAAAAACTCGAGCGACATTAGAGGACCTCAAAGGGACAGTAGAAAGAGAAAAAGAACAGCTTGAGATCCAAAAGTTGGCGAAAGAAAACTCACTCAATCAAACTTCGGGCCAAGAGCAAATCTATAATC
>CAYMGN010000043.1:9671-11033 GCA_964389995.1 uncultured Candidatus Peribacteria bacterium
ATCAATTGTTAGATCAGAGCGAATTTGAAAAAGATCAGGTGCTCACGGCGGTGAAAAATTATAGTGATGCGATCGCCTTTATCGAGCAAAAAATGGTTGAGGAGGGTGAGGATTTCAATCCCGATGATTATATGCATCTGCTTGATGTGAGGACACAAGCGGTTTATCGTTTGAGGACGGCGTTGGACTATAAGAGTCTGGATGGATTTTTGTGGCCGACAGAGCCGATGAGAGGGATTAGTGCTTACTTTAGAGATGCTAGTTATGCGGCGGTATTTGGTGTGGGACACAATGCGATTGATATTCCGGCCTATCAGCGGACCCCCATCCGGGCTGCGGCTGATGGCGTAGTCTATGTAGCTAAGGACAATGGTTATGGTTATAGTTATATTATTCTGGCTCATAGTAATGGATTTATGACGGTCTATGGTCATATGAATGAGATCTTGGTGGAAGAAGGACAGATCGTGCCGGACGGATTTGTGATTGGTCTTAGTGGTGGGATGCCTGGTACTAAGGGGGCGGGGTATATGACCACAGGTCCACATCTGCATTTTGAGGTTTTGCATAATGGGATCCATGTTGATCCGATGGATTATCTGAACTTGTCTATTTTGGCTGAGGAGCATGTACAGCTTTTGCCGGAGAAATATAAAGCGAAATGGGAGGCGGATGTCGCTATACAGCAAAAGAAAGAGCGAGGACCATTGGAACGAGAGGCCAGTGAGGAAGAGGAAGATTTTGATGAAATGGAAAGAGTTTTTCGTGAGCAGGTAGAGGACTCTGTGCTACAATAGTGGCATGAATAAGGTGGAAAAAATTATCGAGAAGTTGAAGGAGGAGTTTCCGAAGGCGGAGATTGCTTTGCACTATGAGAGTATTTTTCAATTATTGGTGGCGGTGATTTTGTCAGCGCAGTGTACAGATGAGCGAGTAAATAAAGTGACTCCTCCGCTTTTTAAACTTTTACCGCGTGTAAAAGATTTTGCAGAAGTGGATATTGATGAGTTGGAAAAGTTGATTTACTCTACCGGTTTTTATAAGAATAAAGCGAAGAATATTAAGGCGGCGGCGGAGAGGATTTTGTCACAGTATGATGGTAAGGTGCCGGATACGATGGAAGATTTGTTAACGCTACCAGGGGTCGCGCGAAAAACGGCAAATGTAGTGCTCAATAATGGTTATGGCAAGAGTGTGGGTATCGTCGTGGATACTCACGTGATGCGGTTGAGTGGCCGCTTGGGTCTTGTCCCAAAGAAAGTCGCGCAGTCTAAGAATGCCGTGAAGGTGGAAAAGGAGTTGATAAAGGTAATCCCGCGGGATGAGTGGTTAAAGATCTCTCATCGATTGATCCTGCATGGG
>CAYMGN010000044.1:0-9407 GCA_964389995.1 uncultured Candidatus Peribacteria bacterium
ATACTGATGCTGGTGCTTTTAGGCCGGCGGTGGCTATCGATGATTGGAGTAGTCGGATTTATTTGCTTTCGCCTGAGGATAATCAGATTTGGCGTTATAGCTACCAAGGGACTCTTGGTAAGTTTGGTGATGCTGAGCCTTATTTAGCTGATCCAGCTGAAGGTTCTTTATCAAGCGCTGTTGATTTGGCGATAGATGCTAGTATTTTTGTGGTCAGTGCCGGTGGGGATATTAGTCGCTATCTCAGTGGTGATCGTTTAGAATTCTTTGTCAATAATCCGCCTTTTGATATCTACGAAAACCCCACGGAAATTTATACTAGTGAAACCATCGATCAGGTTTATGTGATGGATCCAACGGCGAGACGTCTCTTTGTCTTTGATAAAGATGTTCGTACTGACAATATCAACTACCGTACCCAATATCTCTTTGATGAAAGTGCGGAGCTAAAAGATCTCTATGTGGATACAAATGCCAATCGGCTCTATATCCTCACGGCGGACAAGATTTTAGAAATTAATCTTTAGTTTGAAGGTTTTAGATAGTGGCCAGTGCTTCCTTGGCGATTTGTAGTTCTTCGTTTGTGGGGATGACCATGACGGCAAAACTTGAGTCTTTGCGGGAGATGGTGAGTGCGTTTTTTTGGTTGGCGTTTTGATTGAGCTTGAGGCCTTGGTGTTTGAGGTAGTCGCAGATTTGAGTGCGGAGATAGTAGGCGTTTTCACCGATGCCTCCGGTAAAGATCAGGGCGTCGAGGCCACCGAGGGCTACTATATAGCTACCGATGTATTTGGCAATTTGGTAGGCGAGCATTTCGAGAGCGAGGATCGCTTTTTTGTCGCCCTTTTTCGCTTTTTTGTGGATGATGCGCATATCTGAGCTGCCACCGGTAAAGCCTGCTAATCCGGACTTGTGGACTACCAATTCTTCGATTTCTTCTAAGGAGAGTTTTAGTTTTTGATGGAGATAAAAAATTATGGCTGGGTCAAAGCTGCCAGCACGTGTGCCCATCATCGGGCCGGCGAGGGGAGTGAGGCCCATAGTGGTGTCTATCGACTGGCCGTCTTTAGCTGCGGTGATTGAGGAGCCATTGCCGAGGTGGCAGGAGATCGTCAGGGCTTTCTTTTTGTTTAATGCCTTGAAGGCTTGATTGGTGACGTATTTGTGACTGGTGCCATGAAATCCGTATTTACGGACTTTTGCCTTGCTGTAGAGGTTGTACTTTAGGCCGTAGAGAAAGGCTTTTGGCGGCAGTGTTTGATGAAAACCGGTATCAAAAACGGCGACTTGGGGGGTGCGCGGCATTAGTTTTTTGAAGATTTTGATGCCGAGGAGATTGGGGGGATTGTGGAGTGGGGCGAGGTCGCTGATTTTTTCTAACTCTTTGAGGACTTGAGCATTTACTTTTGTAGGGCTGAAATATTTTTCGCCGCCGTGTACTACGCGATGGCCGACAATTTTTATTTCTTTGAGATTATCGAGAAAAGGAGTGTTTTGGAGATTTTCGAGGAGTAGGTCAATTGCTTCTTGATGGTCTTTGATTTTGCGTTTAAGGCCGATGTTTTTTTCGTCTGATTTTAGGTGAAATTTGCAGGTCTGTAGACCAATGCCGTCGACCATTCCTTCGGCAATGGAGGTCAGAGTTTTCTTTTTTTGAAAAAGTTTAAATTTCAGGGACGAGGATCCTGAATTAATCACAAGTATTTTCATACCTGTTATTATACCACTTTGTAGACCATTCCGCCAATTTTTGGTATTTTGACCATTTTGATGCCGACGCTGTAGCCGGAGCGGGCTAGGGAAATATCGCGATTGTTTTTTTGCATCGATTCTACTTGTTGTTCAAACAATCCATCGGTGCTTTCGATGATGATGTTGTCTTCGGCGCGGAAGGGGGCGGTGACGGTGATGATGGCGACATTGATTTTTTCGTAATAACCTTCGATGCGGCCACAGATGCTCATTTCACGGATGATTTTGGTGTTGGTGGCAGCGACATTATCTGTAAATTGTTCTTTTGGTGGGAGGTTGTTGCTAGTGGGTAGATCGATAAACTGCTCGGTGATGCGAGTTTTTGCTGGTGTGCTACTATTTTTTCTTTTTCTACCCCTTTTTTCGGCTTTTTTTGCCTTAGCCTCGATGCTGCGTTTTCTTTGGTAGGCGGGGATATTTAAGCTGTTTTCTTCTTGATCCATGTTTTTTTGTTTATTGATCCTGACATTCACAGACCGTGAAGGCAGTGATGTTGACGATATCTTTATAGTGACAACCGCGGGAGAGGTCGTTGACCGGTTTTTTTAGTCCTTGGAGAATGGGACCGATCGCTTGGGCTTTGGCCAATCTTTCGACCAGTTTGTAGGCGATATTTGCGGCTTCCAGATTGGGGAAGATCAGGATATTGGCGTCACCTTTGATCGGGGAGTTGGGGGATTTTCTTTTTGCGACTTTGGGGACGAGGGCGGCATCTACTTGCATTTCGCCGTCGACGATGAGGTCTGGTTGTTCTGCTTTGATCATGGCGACGGCTTCCCTGACTTTATCGACATGCGGGTGATCGGCTGAGCCCTTAGTAGAAAAAGAAAGAAGTGCTACTTTTGGATCGAGGCCAAATTTTTTGGCAGTTTCGGCGGTGTCGGTGGCGATGTCTACTAGATCATGAGAATTGGGTTCGATGGTGATGGCGGTATCGGCAAAGAGTAGCAACCTTTCTTCGAGTACCATGAAAAAAATACCTGATACTTTATGAAACTTTTCCTTTGTTTTGATGATTTGGAGGGCCGGTCGGATGGAGTCTGCGGTGGGGTAGGTGGTCCCGGTGACCATGCCGTCGACATAGTCGAGATGGACCATCATCGTGCCAAAGTAATTCATGTCTTGGACGATTTCTGCGGCTTGTTCTTTTGTAACTCCTTTATGTTTGCGTAATTTATAAAATTCTTCTGCAAACTCGGCAGTTAGTTTTGAGCGTTTGGGGTCGATGATTTCTACTTGGTCCCAGTCGATTTTAAGCTTTAGATCCTGGGCTTTTTTTTTGATGCTGCGGCTGGGCCCTACTAAAGTGAGTTTAGCAAAGCCTTTTTTTTGTACTTCTGCTGCCGCTTTAAGGATGCGTTCCTCTGTGCCTTCAGGAAAAACGATGCGCCGAGGGTCTTTTTTGGCCTGTGCTTGAACTTGTTTGAGGAATTTGTTCATTATTTTTTGAAGATCTTTTTAAAGTTACCGTCAAATGAGTTAAGGAAATTTTTGACATCGAGGATGTCATTTTCGGATACTTTTTGACGTTGTTTTGCTTCAAGATCGAGGTTGCGGTGTGGGCGGTCGCTTTCGGCTAGCTTGGAAATCATCACGCTGATCATGCTGGAGCTTTGACATTTGGAACAGTGTACTTCAAATAGTCCTTCTATTTTAGTGGAAGCGATGATGTTGATGTCGTTTGCACGGTGTTTCTTGCCACAATTGATACAGGGGCAGTTTGCTTGGAGGTATTTGATTGCTTTTTTGAGTTGTTCTAAATTCATGATGCTTTGCTTATTGCTTGTTCTATTCTCTTTAAGCTTTCCGCTTTACCAAGGGCCCAGGCGATTTCGAAGGCTCCGGGGGAATACTCTTTGCCACTGAGAGCGGCGCGGAGGGGCCAGAGCATTTGACCGTTTTTGATTCCTAAATCTTGGATACTTTGAACCAGTGTCGCTCTGATTTCTTGAGTGGTCCAGTTTTCTAGATTTTGGAGGTCAGACTGAGCTTTGGATAAAGCTTTAGCTGCTTGCCCTAATTCTACTCCCATTTTTTCGTGAGTCAACAATTCTTTAGAGTAATTTGGGAGTTGAAAATAAAAGTCTATTTCTTCAGCAATTCTTTTGGGATCTTTTAGGAGTTTTTCTTCTACGCTGTCTAGGGACTTTAGTAGGAGATTATGGCTTTCTTTAGCGAGATACTTCTGAGGTAGATATTTTTGACAATAGCTGAGTAGTTTTTCTTCTTTTTTAGTGAGAAACTCTTCTTCTAAAACCGGAGAGCTAAATTGATAGACTTGTTGTTTGCGTTTGTTGAGAGAAACTTGTGCTTGAGGATCGATAGAGAGGGCGAGTTCTTTCATGGCGGCGTTAAATTTTTCTTTGCGCCAGTGCCAGTTGTACCAATCGAGTTTTTCGAGATCGAAAATTGCGCCGGATTTGTGCACTTTTTCTAAATCGAAGAGATCGCAGAGTTCTTTTAAGGTAAATATTTCTTCTTGGATATCACCGCCGGGATGCCAGCCGAGGAAGGCGACGAAATTGATTACTGCTTCGGGGAGGTAGCCTTCTTTAATGTATTCTTCTACGGCGACGTGGCCTTGGCGCTTGGATAGTTTAGTGCGATCGGGATTTAAGAGGAGAGGGATATGGGCAAAACGTGGGGCTTCCCAACCGAATGATTCGTAGAGAGCGAGATGTTTTGGTGTGGAGGGGAGCCATTCTTCACCGCGGATGACGTGAGTGATTTTCATGTAATGATCGTCGACGACATTAGCTAGATGATAGGTAGGGTAGCCGTCGGACTTGATGAGGATTTGGTCGTCGATTAGTTTGCCGTCAAATTGGACATTGCCGCGGATGAGATCTTTGAAGCGGATGTTTTTGTAAGGTACTTTTTGGCGGATGACGTAAGTGGTGCCAGCGTCTAGTTGCTTTTTTACTTCGGCGGCGGGGAGGTTGCGACAATGCCCGTCGTACATGGTTGGTTTGCCCGCTTTTTTTTGTTTTTCGCGCATTTGGTCTAGTCTTTCTTTATCGCAAAAACAGTAATAGGCTTGGTCGTTATCGAGCAGTTTTTGGGCGTGCTCCTGGTAGAGTTCTGTGCGTTCCGACTGGGTGTAGGGGCCGTATTCGCCTTTTTCTGAGCCGTCTTTTTGTGGTCCTTCGTCGGGGGTGATGCCGGCCCAATCTAAGGTTTTGAGGAGGTTTTCGACTGCTCCTTCGACGTAACGGGTTTGGTCGGTGTCTTCTACTCTGAGGACAAAAGTGCCTTTTTCTTTGCGGGCGAATAAATAGCAATAGAGAGCGGTGCGGAGGCTGCCGACATGGAGATAACCGGTCGGAGAAGGGGCAAAACGGGTGCGAATCATAATTGGATAAATTTAATTTTCACTAGGAGTATAGCGCTAAATGCTTGTTTTTGGTAGTTGAAAAAGAAAGTAGAAATCAGGTATAATGTGCAGCGTTAACAATAAAGTTGAAACTCATGGTCGCTAAGCGCAGGCGCAAGACAGTAGCTCGCAAGAAAACGACTGTAAAGAAGAGAAGTGCAAGTAAGAAGAGAAAAACTGTAAAACTAAATGTAGAACCGGCAATTGCTCGTGAAATTTGGGCGATTATTTATTTTTCGGTGGCGGCGGTGACTTTTTTGAGTCTGCAAGATCAGTTTGGAGTGCTCGGTAACTTTTGGGTTAATATGCTGCAACCGGTTTTGGGTTGGGGTATTTATATTATTCCGGTAGTCTTTTTGTTTATTTCAGCGGCTTTATTTTTTGCGAAGAAAGTGCATTTTGGGGCGGCAAGGATTTTTGGATTTTTCCTTTTTATGTCTGCGATTTTAAGTATTTTTCATCTTTCGATACCGGTGGATCAGATCTATGAGTTTGCCTCTCGAGGAAGTCATGGAGGTTATGTTGGCTTCGTGACTAATTTTTTGTTTTTGCAGGTTTTGCAAGTGGGGCGGATTGGAGCGACGGTGATTTTTGTGGCGGCGCTTTTGATTTCTTGGTTGCTGATTTTAGAAGTTTCTTTAAGGACAATCGTCAGTTATGTAGTGCCTGATATTCAGATTGAAGTGGCTAGCAAGAAAAATGATCGCCAGGCTCGTAGTGTTAAAAAGAAAACTACAGATGACAGCGATGATGGTGATAAGGATGAAAAACCGGAAATTATGATTAGAAAAGCACCAATTGGACGGAACAAATCCGCTGATGACAAGATTTATGAACCGGAAACAGATGAAAGCGAAAATGACACTGAAGATAAAATCCCTCAACCGGCTCTCAATCGTGCTGATCTCAATAATCTCACTGATTCTCTCAGTCGCAACCAGGAGCAAAGTAGTTTACTTGACGATCAGGACTATGAATGGGAGTTTCCTTCTTTAGATCTTTTAAAGACCGGTAATAGTGAAGTGGAAATCGATGAAAAAACTTTGATGAAAAATGCGGAGCTGATCCGTGAAAAGCTGAAACAGTTTGGGATTGGGGTTACGATGCATGAGGTAAATGTTGGTCCGACGGTGATCCAGTATACTTTGAAGCCCAATGCTGATGTGAAGCTTTCGAAAATCACTTCTTTAAAAAATGACTTGGCTTTGGCGATTGCTGCTGAGCGGATTAGGATTGAAGCGCCGATACCCGGTAAATCTTTGGTGGGGATTGAAATCCCTAATCAATATCGGGCCGTGGTGCATCTGCGAGAGATTTTGGAGAGTGCGGAGTTTACTGATTCTCAATCCAAACTAAGTATACCTTTGGGGAGAGATGTTACTGGTAAGCCGATTATTGCCAATCTTGAAAGTATGCCTCATTTGCTGATCGCGGGGGCTACCGGTGCTGGTAAGTCGGTGGGACTCAATACATTCTTGGTTTCTTTGCTCTATCAAAATTCTCCGAAGGAATTGCGGTTTATCATGATCGATCCCAAGCGAGTGGAGTTGAGTTCTTATAATAATATTCCCCATCTTTTGAGTCCAGTGATCGAAAATCCGGAAAAAGCGGCGATTGCTTTGAAATGGGTGGTCTCGGAAATGAATAGGCGTTATAAGGATCTTTCTAAATATCGAGTGAGAAATATTCATGAATTTAACGAATTAGATGAGGTGCCGGATATGTCACGGATTATTGTGGTGATTGATGAGTTGGCGGATTTGATGATGGTGGCCCGTAAGGAAGTGGAGGCTTCGATTTGTCGCATTGCGCAGATGGCTCGGGCTGTGGGGATACATTTGATTATTGCGACGCAGCGGCCTTCTGTGGATGTTATTACCGGTTTGATTAAGGCCAATATCCCGGCGCGGATTGCTTTTGCGGTCAGTAGTTCGATTGATTCGCGTACGATTTTGGATGGTACTGGTGCGGAAGACTTGTTGGGGCGTGGAGATATGCTCTATCTGCCAACTGGTCAAAACAAGCCAGTGCGGATTCAGGGGATTTATGTTTCCACTGAGGAGATTGAGCGAGTTACTAATAGGATTCGTTTGACGATTGCTCCGGATTATAATGAACAAATTACTTCGGATGCTGTCGCTCGTAAGGAAGTGCATGGTGTGCCCGATACCTCGTCCTTGGCTGATGAGGATTTGGATGCGATGTATGAAGAAGCAGTGCAATTGGTGCGTCAGAGAAAAAAAGCTTCAGCCTCAATGTTTCAAAGGCGTTTGAAGATCGGTTACGCGCGTGCTGCGAGAATAATCGATCAGTTAGAAGCAAAAGGAGTGGTCGGCCCCGCAAATGGCGCGAAACCGCGCAAGATTTTAGTGGACTAGATTTTTGTTAGGATTTTTTAGAAACCTTCGAAAGCTTTGTGGAATGCGTTTAATCCTGTGAAATAAAGAGTGCAGCTGATGATCAGAGTGACGAGGATGGACCAGGTGATTACACGGAGAGCGGTTTTTGGTTCGGAATAATAAAAGCCGGCAACGATGAGGGCGATGCTGCTGAGGAGACTGAGCCAGATCCCGAGCTCACCGAGATTATTGACCAGGAGATAAAAGACGAAGATGGTGATGAAGATCCCGAAGAGGAAATAGAGAGTGTGAGTGAGCAAGAGGATTGCGGTGTCTTCTTTGATTTTAATTTTCATGGCACTTTTAGTTAAATGAGGGGTTTAAGCAAAGTACTGGGCGGCGTTTTTAAATATTTGTAAGCCGGCTCCTTCTTGGGGGATTTCTTTGTTGGTGCGGATGAGAGCTTCTTTTTTTAATTCCCAGCCCTCTTCGTTGGTGAAGCTGTTGAATCTTTCGGGGTGGGGCATGAGGCCAAAGATGCGACCGCTGGGGTCACAGATCCCGGCGATGTCTTGGAGTGAACCGTTGGGGTTGATGGGAAACTCGCTGTTAGCGGGGCGGCCGTCTTGGTAAACGTATTTAAAGACAATTTGGTCGTTGTCGTTGAGGTCCTTGAGCACTTCGTCGTTGGCGTAGAAATTGCCTTCTCCGTGGGAAATGGGCATGCGGATGAGGTCGATATCTTTGGTCCAGACGCATTTGCGCGAATTGTTTTTGAGGGTGACCCAGCGGCATTGATGTTGATTGGTGTTGTTGTGCATGAGGGCGGCTTCCGGTTTGCTGTAGTTTTGGTTGCGGGCGGGGACGAGGCCGAGGTTGGTGAGGATCTGGAAACCATTGCAGATCCCGATGGTGAGAGTGTCTTTTTGGACAAATTTGAGGAGGGCTTCTTGGAGTTTGTTGAGGATTTTGTTGGCCATTGCTTTGCCTGATCCGGTGTCATCACCAAAAGAAAAACCTCCCGGTAAAGCAAGGATCTGGTATTGGTCGAAGTTATTGTCACCGTTGATGAGGTCGTTTACGGGGACGATTTCCGCTTCGGAGCCGGTGAGATTAAAGGCGGCGGCGGTTTCTGCTTCGGAGTTGATGCCGTATCCGCTGATTACTAAGACTTTTGGTTTCATTGAGAGAGTATTTAGAAATTTTGAAAGGTGGATTTGTAGCTTTCTTCTAGGGATTTAATTGGAGTGTTGATGATTTTTCGCCCTTGGAGGCCGGTGATTTTGAGCATGGGGTTTTCGGTCACTTTTCCGATGAGGGTGTGTGGGGTGTTTTGGAAGAGGGCTTCAAATCTTGCTTGGTTTTCGGGGGCGACGGTGACGATAAAGCGCGATTGAGATTCGGAAAAAAGGAGGTAGTCGTTGCGGGAGAAGTTTGTGGCTCCGGGGATTTTTTGGAGGTCTAATTCCAGTCCCAGTTGGCCGGCGATTGCTTTTTTTGTGAGGGCGATGCCGAGGCCGCCGAGGCTGGGGGAGAGGGCGGAGGCGATTAGCCTTTGGTCTGTGGCTTGGTTGAATTTCTCGTAGATGGCGATTGCTGCTTTGGCGTCGACTTTTGGTACGCTGTTGCCGATTGCGTTACTCTGAGTTTTTTTGTTTTGGTAGTTGATGTATTCGTTGGCGCCGATTTCGTTTTTGCTTTCACCGATGATGTAGACGAGGTCTCCGGCAAATTTGGGGTCGATGGAGACTGCTTTTGTGACGTCGGGAAGGACGCTGGTGGCGGAGATCATCAGAGTTGGTGGGATGGAGATTTTGATGGGATTTCCTTCTTGATCAAAACCTTTGAAGTCGTTAAACATCGAGTCTTTACCGGAGATGTATGGGGCGGAGTAGGCGACGGCGTATTCATAGCAGGCGCGGGCGGTTTCTTTGAGTTGGCCG
>CAYMGN010000044.1:9417-11006 GCA_964389995.1 uncultured Candidatus Peribacteria bacterium
ACGCTTCAATTGTCCAAGCCTTTCAGGGTCGTCGGAACTGCACCAGCAGAAATTGTCCATGAGGGCGATGTAGTTTAGAGGAGCGCCGAGAGCGATGAGATGACGGATGGCGGTGTCGATAGCGCAGGTAGCCATGTGGTAGGTGTCGATATCGGAGTAAGCAGGGTTTACTACTTGAGCACAAGCGATGCCGCGATTGGTTTCGACAAAAGGTTTGGTGACAGTGGCCGGAGCGTTGACGTGGCCTTTACCTTGGAGGGGTTTGAGGACTGAGCCGCCGAGGACATTGTGGTCGAATTGATTGGAAATGAATGCAAAACTGCAGAGATTGGGGCGGGCGATCATTTCCAGGAGAGTTTCGTTGAGATTTTCCGGTTCGGGAAATTCCGGTTCGGGGTGAGTTTGACGTTGGTAATCGGTTTCCAATTTTTTTGGTGGTAGCCCTTCGTGGAGGAAGTCCATTTCGATGTCCATGATGGTTTGGCCATTGTAGTCTACCTGGCAGCGACCGCTGTCGTTAAAGGTGCCGATTACTGTTGCTTCGACACCGTGTTTTTCCATTACTTGCATAAATTGATCGATTTTTTCCGAGGGGACTGCTAGGGTCATGCGTTCTTGCGATTCGCTGATCCAGATTTTCCAGGGTTCGAGGTTGGGGTATTTGAGAGGGACTTTTTCTAATTCTACATGGCAACCGCCGCATTCTTTGGCCATTTCGGCGACAGAACAGGAGATGCCTCCGGCGCCGTTGTCGGTGATGGAATTATAGAGACCTTGATCACGGGCATCGCAGAGGATGGAGTCGGCTACTTTTTTTTGGGTGATGGGATCGCCGATTTGGACGGCGGTAGCGGGACTGCCAGAAGTAAGCGCTTCAGAAGAAAAAGTCGCTCCGTGGATACCATCCTGCCCGACTCGTCCACCGATGACGACGATTTTGTCTCCAACTTGGGCCTTTTTTTCCCAGCCGGGTTGATTGTTTATTTTCCTGGGGATCACTCCGACCGTGCCGACAAATACCAAGGGTTTACCTTTGTAGCGATCGTCGAAATAAACATATCCTTGAGGTGTGGGGACGCCGCTTTCATTGCCGCCCGCCTTCACACCGGCGACGATGCCTTCGAGGATGCGTTTTGGGGGGAGCATTTTGTTTGTTAGTTCGGGGTCGCGGTAGATTGGTTCTTGGTCATCGGGGTAGCCGACGCAAAAGCCGTATTTGTTGATTACTGGTTTTGCGCCTTTGCCAAAGCCGAGGGTGTCGCGGTTTACGCCTACAATACCGGTGATTGCGCCGCCGAAAGGGTCGAGTGCGGAGGGGCTGTTGTGGGTTTCTGCTTTGTCGGTGACGATCCAGTTGTCATCAAAGATGATCCCACCGGAGTTATCAGAAAAGACGGAGACGCAGAAATCTTGGTCGCCTTTGGCTTTGCGGATTTCATTGGTGGCTCTTTTGATGTAGTGTTTGTAGAGTCCGTCTTTGATTTCGTCCATTTCGGAGGCGAAGATCGTGTGTTTGCAGTGTTCGGACCAGGTTTGGGCGATGGATTCTAATTCGATATCTTTTGGTTCGCGGCCTTCGGTTTCGTGGA